>NZ_LWEX01000030.1 GCF_001634885.1 Sulfitobacter sp. HI0040
GCGGCGTCGGATTCGACGTCCCCGGCTTTGCGGTCGCGGCGGCGGAAGACGAAGCGTCCCGCCCGCTGTCCGCCTTCGACCAGCCCGCCGGGCAGGAAGATGACGACCAGCATGAACATCAGGCCCAGCGTCAGGTGCCAGCCCTTGCCCACGAAGGGGTGGACGATGGTCACCATCGCGTTCTCAAGACCGTCCGGCATGAAGGCGAACCAGCCGTGCAGGACGTTGTCGTTGATCTTGGCGAAGATGTTCTCGAAGTACTTGATGAAGCCCGCACCCAGCACCGGCCCGATCAAGGTGCCCGCGCCGCCGAGGATCGTCATCAGCACGACCTCGCCGCTGGCGGTCCACTGCATCCGCTCGGCCCCGGCGAGCGGATCCATGGAGGCAAGCAGCCCACCGGCGAGGCCCGCATACATGCCGGAGATCACGAAAGCCGCCAGCATGTAGGGCCGCGTGTTGAGACCGGTGTAGTTCATGCGCTGCTGGTTCGACTTCACCGCCCGCAGCATCATGCCGAAGGGCGAGCGGAAGATCCGCATGGCGAGGTAGAAGGCCAGCAGCATCACCGCGGCGGAGAAATAGTAGCCCGCGTTGAAGTCGAAGGACCATGCGCCCGCATCCAGCGTGTAGGTGGAGCGCATCTCTACCAGCCCCAGAAGATGCGGCACGCTTTCCCAGCTGTCGATCAGGATCTGCGGGTCGGAGGTATAGACCTGCAGCCCGGTTTCACCATTGGTGATCGTGGTGCCGAAGAAGCGGCCGACGAGGTCCGAATAGGACACCGCAAAGAGCATCTGCGCGAAGGCCAGCGTCAGGATCGAGAAGTAGATGCCGGAGCGCCGCAGGCTGATGTAGCCGATCGCCACCGCGAAGATACCGCTGACGATGACGGACAGGATCAGCCCCGGGATGATGTTGTAGTCCAGCAGCTTGTACATCCAGACCACGGCGTAGGATCCGATGCCGAGGAAGGCGGCATGCCCGAAGCTGAGGTAGCCGGTCAGCCCGAAGAGGATGTTGAACCCGATCGCAAAGATCCCGAAGATCACGAAGCGCTGCATCAGGTCCGGGTAGCCCGCGTTGAACTGCGCCATGGCGCTGTCCGTGGGGAAGGGGTTGAGGATGAACGGCGCGAAGATGGTCAGGATGGCGACCACGATAAGCAGCGTTCTGTCACGCTTTTCCGATCCGAACATTGGTTATTCCTCCATCACGCCCTTGCGGCCAAGCAGGCCACGCGGACGCGTCAACAGAATGATGATTGCAATGACGTAGATGATGATCTGGTCGATGCCCGGCAGGATTGCCTTTACCTCGTTCATGGAGGCGATGGATTCGAGGATGCCCAGCATGAAGCCCGCGAGCACCGCACCGGGTAGAGAGCCCATGCCCCCCACGACGACCACGACGAAGCTGAGCACCAGGAAGTCCATGCCCATGTGGTAGTTGGGTGAGTTGATGGGGGCGTACATCACCCCGGCCAGCCCCGCCACTGCGGCGGCGATGCCGAACATGATGGTAAAGCGGCGGTCGATGTCGATGCCCAGCAGGCCCACCGTTTCACGGTCAGCCATACCGGCCCGCACGACCATCCCGAAGGTGGTGAACTGCAGGAAGGCGAAGACCGCTCCGATGATGAGCGCCGAGAAGCCGAAGTAGACGAGCCGCCAGTAGGGGTAGGCGATGACCGTATCGAGCCCCAGCAGCGCCCCGAAGTCGAAGCTGCCCGCGAAGGCCGCCGGTGCGGGGGTGGGGATCGGGTTGGCGCCGTAGAAATACTTGACGATCTCCTGCAGCACGATGGCGAGGCCGAAAGTCACGAGGATCTGGTCGGCGTGGGGACGCTTGTAGAAATGCTTGATCAGCCCGCGCTCCATGACGAAGCCGATGATCAGCATCACCGGGATCGCCAGCAGAATCGCCAGTGGCACGGACCAGTCGATGATACTGGCGCCCACCTCGGGGCCGAACCAGTCCTGCACATAGGGGGTCTTGATCTTCAGGGGGTTGCCCAGAAAGTCCTTCTCTGTCTCCGACAGGGTTTCATGGCTGAGCGTCAGCAGGCGTTGCACCGTCACGGAGCAGAAGGCCCCGATCATGAAGAGCGCGCCGTGGGCGAAGTTCACCACGCCGAGCGTGCCGAAAATGAGTGTCAGCCCGAGAGCGATCAGCGCATAGGCGGATCCCTTGTCGAGGCCGTTCAGGAATTGAAGAAGGATTGCGTCCATGGTCCCCACCTTGTGGAAAGTCCCCCGAATTGCAGGCGTGCACCGGGGGAAACGGAGGGGCAGGGGGCGGCGTCGCGACGCCCCCTGCCGATGTCAGTGAGATAAAGGGCTCAGGCGCCGGGGTTGCATTCGCCCAGTGTGGCATCCGCACCGCCGAACATCGGGTGATCGGGTGCGTACATGACCTGCTCGACCGGTGTGACCTCGACGATTTCCAGCGTGTCGTACTGGTTGGTCGGGTTTTCCTTGCCCTTCATGACCAGCACGTCCTTGAAGCACTGGTGGTCTTCGCCACGGTAGAGGGTCGGACCGTTGCCCATGCCGTCGAACTCGAAGCCTTCGAGCGCTTCGGCCACGGCACAGGGGTTGAAGGAGCCGGCACGTTCCACCGCATCCGCATAGAGCAGCGTCTGCACGTAGCAGGTATGCGCGGAGTTGGAGGGCGGGCGGCCATACTTTTCGCCGAAGGAGCGTGTGAACGCTTTGGAGCCTTCGTCCTGCAGCTGCCAGTTCCAGTTCATGGAGCCGATCACGCCCTGCACGTTGCTGCCCGCACCCGCGGCCATCAGTTCGGAGTAGAGCGGCACGACGATCTGGAAGTCCTTGCCGTTCACCTGCTTGCTCAGCAGGTCGAACTGGATCGCGTTGGTCAGAGAGTTGACCATGTTTCCGCCGTAGTGGTTCAGAACCAGCACATCTGCGCCCGAATTCAGCACCGGCGCGATGTAGGAGGAGAAGTCAGTGGAGGCGAGCGGCGTCAGCACGTTGTTGACGGTCTCCCAGCCCATGGCTTCGGTCGCGGCGGCGATGGATTCCTGCTGGGTCCAGCCCCAGTTGTAGTCCGCCGTCAGGTGATAGGCGCGGCGGTCTTCGCCATAGGCGTTCTTGAGCACCGGTGCCAGTGCGGCGGCGGACATGTAGGCGTTGAAGAAGTGGCGGAAGCCATTCGCCTTGCGGTCCTTGCCGGTGGTGTCGTTGGAGTGGGTCAGACCGGCCATGAAGATCACGCCGGCTTCCTGGCAGAGGCCCTGAACGGCCACGGCCACGCCCGAGGACGAGCCGCCGTTGATCATGATGGCGCCGTCTTTTTCGATCATCGCCTTGGCGGAGGCGCGGGCCGCGTCGGATTTCGTCTGGGTATCGCCTGTGACGTACTGCACCTTCTTGCCCAGGATACCGTTGCCCTGAAGCGCCTTGGAGCTGAAGGTGTTCAGCATGCCGCCGTCGCCTTCACCGTTGAGGTGCTCGACCGCGAGTTCCTGCGCGCGCAGCTCGTCCAGACCTTCTTCGGCGTAGGGGCCGGTCTGGGGTACGTTAAAGCCGAGCGTCACGGTGCTGCCGGTGGGCGCGTTCGTGAAGCCGGTATGCGCATCGGCGCGCAGATAGGTCGGCAGCGCAAGCCCTGCCCCCGCGACGACCCCGGTCTGGATCAGCCCACGGCGTGTCAAGTTGTTGAATGACATGAATTCCTCCCAATTTGTTGATCCCGTGAACCGGTTCCTCCTCCGATCCTTGGGCGCACAAGTATGCAAATCATGTATGACCTTGTTTCTGAAAACCGTTCAATAACCCCCTTGATCTGCGCCAGAATATTGTAAACAAATTCGCAGATGACCCATGTGTTTTGTAAATTAACTGATACTGCGGCGCAGAATTCAGCGCCCTTTGCACCGGGGGCGGCATAGCATGGCGCGCGACGCACTGACGGGCAGCCGCATCCGCGAGCGGCGTACCATGACAGGGATGAAGCAGGCCGAACTCGCCCGGTCGGTCGGTATCTCCGCCAGCTATCTCAACCTCATCGAACACAACCGCCGCCGGATCGGGGGCAAGCTGCTGCTGGACATCGCCGGCGCGCTCGACGTGGAGCCGCACAGCCTGACCGAAGGGGCGGAGGCCGCGCTCGTGGCCAGCCTGCGCGAAGCGGCGAGCGAGGCGGACCTCGCCGGGCCGGAATTGGCTCGGGCGGACGAATTCGCAGGCCGCTTTCCCGGCTGGGCCGGGGTGCTGGCCGCCACACGCCGCCGGGTCAGCGCGCTCGAACGCACGGTGGAGACGTTGACGGACCGCATGGCCCATGATCCCCATCTTGCCGCTTCGATGCATGAGTTGCTGTCGACCGCCGCCGCCATCCGCTCCACCGCCGCGATCCTCGATGAGAACCGCGAGCTTCAGCCCGAATGGCGCGCCCGCTTCCACGGCAATCTGGCCGAAGACAGTCGCAGGTTGTCCGACAGCGCGCAGGCGCTGGTGGGCTATCTCGACGCCGATATGAGCGCGGCGGAAGCGGGCCATTCCCCACAGGAGGAGGTGGAGGCTTTCCTCGAACGCCACGGCTTCAGCTTCGACGTGGTGGAGGACCCGAAGGCGCTGCCCGAAGACCGTGCCCGTCTGGTGGCAGAGGCGCCGGAGCTGCGGTCCGCCGCCGCACGTCACATTGCGCAGAACGTGCTTCAGCAGGCGGCGTGGGACGCGGCGGCACTGCCACTGGATTCGCTGCGCGAGGCCATGGGCGGGGGCATCGGCACCGATCCCGCGGCATTGGCGCGGCAGTTGCATCAGCCGATAGGCCGCGTCCTGCGCCGTCTGGCGGCCCTGCGCGACCTTGGCTGCGGGCTGGTGGTCTGCGACCGTTCAGGCACGGTGATCTTTCGCAAATCGGTCAGCGGTTTCACCGTCCCCCGGTTCGGCGACTGCTGCCCGCTCTGGCCGCTCTTCGCGGTGCTGGGTCATCCGGGGATGGTGGTTTCCCAGCGGATCGAGCAACTGGGCCGGTCCAGCGCCCAGTTCGATTGTTTCGCCACCTGCGAAACGCAGAGCGCGCCGGGCTATAACGCCACCCCGCTGGTGCTGGCCACGATGCTGATCCTGCCCGCCGCCCGCGTATCGGCGGACCGGCAGGAAGTGGGCGCGACCTGCCGCGTCTGCCCGCGCGAAGCCTGCAGCGCCCGGCGCGAGCCGTCGATCCTGGAAACCGGGCTGTGACCGGCGGGGCGCGCGAAAAAAGCAAATGCGTATAGGCTTTTGACACCCCGGGGAAACCGGTGCATCCTCGGCGCTGCCGTGACGGAGCCTGCGGGAGGGCGGGCGCCACGGATCGAGGGGAGGACAACCGCCCATGGGCAAACGCGTGGTGCTCGTCGAAGACGAGCTCAACATCGCGGAAGCGATCCGTTTCCTGCTGAGCCGCGAAGGCTGGCGGGTCGAGACGCTGGCCAACGGCAGCTCGGCGCTGAAGGTGATCCGCAAGGCGATGCCCGATCTCGTGATGCTTGACGTGATGTTGCCCGGGCGCAGCGGCTTTGAGATTCTGCAGGACCTGCGGGCGGACCCGGAACTGCAGGCCCTGCCTGTCCTGATGCTCACCGCGCGTGGCCAGAGCCGCGACCGTGAGATGGCCGAACGCGCGGGCGTCAGCCGGTTCATGACCAAACCTTTCTCCAACGCCGAGATGCTGGACGCGGTGCGTGACCTCACCCGCGGCGGCCCGGCGGGCTGACGGGCCCGGGCGTGGCGGGCCCGCCGCTCTTTCTCGAACGGCGGAGCTATCGCCGTCGGCGTATGATGGACGCGCTGCGGGTGCTGCCGTTTCTGGGGCTTGCGCTTTGGATGGTGCCGCTGCTCTGGCCGCTCGGACCGGGGCCGGAGGGGCTACCCCCGGGAACCGGGGCAGACACCGCCCCCGGCATGACCACCGCCGATGCCCTGCGCTACATCTTTGGTGTCTGGCTGCTGTTGATCCTGTCGGCCGCCGTGCTGTGGCGGCGCACCGGTGATCTGCCCGGCCCGGGGGAGCCTGTCGACCCTGCCGCACCGGCTGAAGGGGGCGGCTGATGGTTTCGCTCAACCAGCTCGTGATCGTCTGCCTGACCTATGTCGCGGGGCTTTTCATCGTGGCCTTTGCCGCCGAACGCGCGGCGCTGCGCGGCCATGGCGACTGGCTCCTGCGCTCGCCGCTGGTCTATACGCTGTCGCTGTCGATCTACTGCACCGCCTGGACGTTCTATGGTGCGGTGGGCTACGCCGCCCGCTCGGGGCTGGAATATGTTACGATCTATCTCGGTCCGAGCCTGATCATGGTGGCATGGTGGTGGCTGCTGCGCCGTCTGGTCCGGATCGGACGCGCCCAGCGGGTAACGTCGATCGCCGATCTCATCTCCTCCCGCTTCGGGAAATCCAACTTGCTGGCCATCGTGGTGACGACCATGGCCGTGATCGGCGTGACCCCCTATATCGCGCTGCAGTTGCAGTCGGTCACCCTGTCGCTGTCGATCTTTGCCGTGTCGGAGGCGCCCGCCGATGGGGCGGTGCCCGATCTGGGCAGTTCGGCCCTCTGGGTGGCGGTCGGACTTGCGCTTTTCACCGTGCTCTTCGGGACCCGGAACCTCAACGTCAACGAACGCCATCATGGCGTGGTGATCGCCGTGGCGGTGGAGGCTGTGGTGAAGCTGGTGGCGTTGCTGGCAGTGGGGATCTTCGTGGTCTGGGGGCTGGCGGGGGGGATCGAAAACACGCTGGCGCGGATCGATGCCTCCGACATCGGGCAATGGCGGGTGGACGGCAGCCGCTGGGCCGCGCTCACCATTCTGGCGGCGGCGGCCTTTGTCTGCCTGCCGCGGATGTTTCAGGTCATGGTGGTGGAGAACGACGACGAAAGGCATCTGCAGATCGCAAGCTGGGCTTTCCCGCTTTACCTGATGCTCATGAGCCTGTTCGTCGTGCCCATCGCCGTCACCGGGCTCGACCTGCTGCCGCCGGGCTCGAACCCCGATCTCTTCGTGCTCTCCCTGCCGTTGAGCGAGGGGCAGAACGGCCTGGCGATGCTGTCCTTTCTGGGCGGGTTTTCTTCCGCCACCTCCATGGTGATCGTCGCCACGCTCGCGCTCTCTACCATGGTGAGCAACCATATCGTCATGCCGATCTTCCTTGCGGTGCGGCAGGGCGGGGCGAGCCAGTCGGGCGATGTGCGCAATGTCGTCATCCTCGCGCGGCGGCTGTCGATCCTGCTGATCATCGGGCTGGGCTATTCCTATTACCGGGCCTCGGGGGGCAGCGGCGCGCTGGCGGCGATCGGTCTGATCTCCTTCGGCGGGGTGGCGCAGTTCTTGCCGGCGCTGCTGGGCGGCATTTTCTGGCGCGGGGCAACGCGCGCCGGGGCGCTGAGCGGTCTGGCCACCGGTTTCGCGCTGTGGATGTTCACCATGCTGTTGCCCAGTTTCGGCGAAGGCGTGGCGCTGTCAGCGGGCATATTCGCAGAAGGCGTGCTGGGGCTGGGGTGGCTGCGGCCACAGGCGCTTTTCGGGATCGAGGGGCTTGATCCGACCGTTCATGCGGTGGTCTGGAGCCTGTCGCTCAATGCGTTGGTCTTCGGGCTGGTGTCGATCTTCACCTTTCCCGACCCGGTGGAGCGGCTGCAGGGCGCGCAATTCGTCAACGTGCTGGACCATTCCCGCCCGACCCGAAGCTGGACCGCCAGCGTGGCCGGAAGCGAGGAGTTGATGATCATGGCGCAGCGGATCCTCGGCGCGCGGGAGGCTCAGGTCTTTTTCCGGCACTGGGCGCAGCGGCAGGGGGGCGCGGGCACGCTGCCGGAGCCCACGCCCGATTTCGTTCAGGCGCTGGAGCGTGAACTGGCCGGTGCCGTGGGGGCCGCAACGGCGCATGCCATGGTGGCGCAGATCGTGGGGGGCGCCTCGGTTTCTGTGCAGGACCTGCTGGCGGTGGCGGACGAATCCGCGCAGATGCTCGAATATTCCAGCCAGTTGGAAGCCAAGAGCCGGGAGCTGGTTGAAACCGCCGCCCAGTTGCGCGCGGCGAACGAGAAGCTGACCCAACTCTCGCTGCAAAAGGACAACTTCCTGAGCCAGATCAGTCACGAGCTGCGCACCCCGATGACCTCCATCCGCTCCTTTTCGGAGATCCTGCGCGATACCGACCGGCTGAGCGCTGAGGACAAGACGCGCTATGCCTCCATCATCCATACCGAAGCGCTGCGCCTGACCCGCCTGCTGGATGATCTGCTGGATCTGTCGGTGCTGGAAAACGGGCAGGTCACGCTCAATCTGGCGCGCTGCACCCTGGGCGACGTGCTGGATCACGCGGTCACGACCGCTCAGACGGGCGCCACGCGGCCCCTGACCATTGAACGCGACCCGGCGGAGGAGAACCTCGGGTTTCTCACCGATCCGGACCGGCTCGCGCAGGTTTTCATCAACCTTGTGACTAATGCCCAGAAATACTGTGTCAGCGCCGCGCCGCGGCTGCGGATTTCAACAGCACGGCACGATGGTTGGATCGACGTGATATTCCTCGACAACGGGGCGGGCATCGCCCCGCAGGACCGCGCGCTGGTGTTCGAGAAGTTCACCCGCCTGATGCGCACAGGCGACGCGGGCGATGGCGCGGGGCTGGGGCTTTCGATCTGCCGCGAGATCATGACGCGGCTGGGCGGGCATATCGATCTGGTGGAGGGGGGCGACGGCACTGCCTTCCGCGTGCGGCTGCCCGCAGGGCAGGCCGAGGCCCCGAAAGCGCGGGTCGGGGATATGCAGCGTGTGGGCTAACCCACCGCGCCAGTCCGGGCTGGGCCTCAGTCCGCGGTGAAGGAGGCGCCGAGCATGGGGCGCAGGTTTTCCAGATCATACCCTGCCGCCCGCGCCGATGCGACGATATCGTCTGCCGGCAGTTGGCCCGCCTGACCCAGCGCCCAAGCGATGGTCGACCGGGTGCCCGATGCGCAATAGGCCAGCACCGTTTCATTAGTTTCCACCCCTTCGGCGCGATTGCGGGCAATGACGTCGGGCACCATGGTCTGATGGGTGAGGGGAACTTCGGCGAAACCGATCCCCGCTTCCGTCGCGGCGGCGCGGATGGCGGCGGCCTGCTGGCTCGGCGGCACTTCGGCGTCGGGGCGGTTGCACAGGATGCGGGTGATGCCGGCGTCACGCAGGGCGGGCATGTCCTCTGCCGCGATCTGCGGCGAGACGTAATAGCGGGGGGTGAGGCGACGCATTTCCATGGCAGTGGATTAGGATGTCGCCCGGCAACTGTCCAGTCTTATGCAGAGGGGCACGGACCGGCTTCGGCGGACTGCCGCCAGACGGCGCGCTGCGATGGGTCAGGAAAGGAAGACGCCCACGATCACCATCATCAGTCCGATCACCGACAGGAACAGCGCGCCGAGGTTCAGCGGCAGGGCTGCGCGGATCTCGGCCCGCAACTGCGCATCGTCCAGTGCGGCGCGCTTGGCCCGCGCGACCTTGACGATGGACCAGATCAACCCGGCCAGACCCAGAAGGGACAGGGCCGTCCCGACCCAGACGAGGATTTCGAAAAGCGGCATTCTGTGGCATCTCCCCTTTGCGGGCGGGGTAGAGGATATGCCGCCACCCCGCAAGTCCGTCTTGCGACGGAGCGGGCGCTTGGATAGTCAGGCGCAACCACCAGAGCAGGAGCGACAGATGAGCGACACGGCCACCAACCCCGACGTGATCGAGGATGCGGGCGATGCGACCTACCGCGTGACGGCGAATGAATTGCGCCAGTTCGTGGAACGGATCGAACGGCTGGATGCCGAAAAGAAGGACCTTGCCGAACAGCAAAAGGAAGTCATGGCCGAAGCCAAGGCCCGCGGTTACGACACAAAGGTCCTGCGCAAGGTCATCGCCCTGCGCAAGCGCGACAAGGACGATATCGCCGAAGAAGAGGCGGTGCTGGAGATGTACAAGGAAGCGCTCGGCATGTGATGTCCGGGGAGCCTGCCGGTGTGGGTTGCCGCATGGTCAGGGCCGCGTTGAGCAAGATAGTGCCGGAGAAAGCCCTTGCTCCGCCAGGGGCAGGGCAAACCGATCCGGAAGGGAGCGAATGATGCAGAAACCCCAACCCACCATTTTGACGAGGTCGCGGCCATGACACAGAACATCGCCGTTCTGGGCACCGGGCTGATGGGCGCGCCGATGGCGCGGAACATCGCGGCGGGGGGCTATCAGGTGACCGCCTGGAACCGCACGGCGGCGAAGGCGCGGGCGCTGGCGGACGCGGGGATTTCGGCGGCGCAGACCCCCGCCGAAGCGGTCGAGCAGGCGGATTTCGTCATCAGCATGCTGTCGGACGGCAAGGCGCTGCTGGCGCTGCTGGAAGAAGAGGCGTTGCAAAAGGCGCTGCGCCCCGGAACGCTCTGGATCGATATGTCGAGCGCCCGCCCGGGCGAAGCGCGCGCCGCCGCCGAACGGCTTTTGGGAATCGATGTCGGCTTCATCGATGCGCCGGTGTCCGGCGGGCCGGGCGGCGCAGAGGCGGGAACACTCGCGATCATGGCCGGCGCCGCGCCGGAGGATTTCGAGAAGGCCCGCGCGCTGCTGGCCACCATGGGCCGACCGACGCGGGTGGGGCCGGTGGGCGCAGGGCAGCTTGCCAAGCTCGCCAATCAGGCCATCGTGGGGATCGCCATCGCCGCGGTGGCGGAGGCGACGCTGCTGCTGGAACGCGGCGGGGCCGATCCCGCGGGCGTGCGCGAAGCCCTGCGCGGCGGTTTCGCGGACAGCACGGTTCTGCAGCTTCACGGAGCGCGGATGCAACAGCGGGACTTCACCCCCGGCGGCCCGGCCCGGTTGCAGTTGAAGGATATGGAAAACGTCCTGTCCGAAGCGGGTGAACTCGATTTGCCCACAGTGCGCCAGACGCGGGACCGCTACGCGCGCTATCTGTCGGAACTCGACGGGGCCGAAAGGGACCACTCGGGCCTCTTCGAGGAACTGCTCGACCTGAACGGGCTGCTGACGCGATAGGACTTTGTCACAGAAAAGCCACATTCTCGTTTTTCGCGGGCTGCCCTACCGCGAAAGTTGACAGAGCGGTTCGACCCGTGGCCAGATCTCTGTGGTTTTTCAGAGGTCTGTTTTATGAAGAGATTCCTTCGCGCGTCAGCATCTGTCCTGTCGCTTGCACTTTCCGTCACGGCGCTCCATGCGGCGACACCCGCTGAAAGGGACGCGCTGTTCCTGCGATTGAAGGCCGCGCCTACGAATGACGCGCTGGCCTTGCAATATGCCAGAATGTCCGTCGAACTGCGCGACTACGAAGCCGCGGTTTCGGTTCTGGAACGGGTGCTGGACCGCGATCCCGCTTCCGTGGATGCGCGGTTGCAACTGGCGCAGGCCTATTTCGCGCTGGGGTCCTACGAGGTGGCGCAGTATCACTTCACGATCCTCCAGCGGTCTGGCGCGCTGACCCCGCAGGAGGCGCAGGAAGCTGCGGCCTACCGTGACGCCACGCGCGAGCGGCGGCAGCGCCAGTCCCTGTCCGGCTACGTGGAAATCGGTGCTGCGCATCTGTCCGACTTGGGCGAAACGGGGACGGTGGGAACGCTCTCACTCACGCACCGGATCGACATGGGGGGGGCGACACGCCGTGACTGGGTTACGGGCATCCGTATCGACCTTGCCGAATTCGGGTCGGGCACGCCGCTCGGTCAGACCTCCGGTCGGATCACCACGGGCCCGATTTTCAGCCTCAACGGGGATCGCTTCGGGCCGACCCTGCGCCCCTATCTGTCGTTCCGCGCGGTCGATGATGACCAGATAACGGAAGACCGCACATCGCTCGGCCTCGGGGCGGTCTATGACAATGCGCTCTCGGCCAATTGGTCGATCTTCGCGGGCGCCGAGGGCGGGCGCATCACCTACAACATCCCCGATGTGGACGGTAGCTATGCCGAAGGACGGATCGGCGCGGTCTGGGCCCTGTCCAACGATACCCGCCTGCGCGCGACGCTTTTCGCGCGCACCCATGACATGGACCAGCCCGCCTTTGACAGTGACGAAGCGGCGCTGCGGCTGGACATGGCGCACAGCTTCCGCACCCGCCTGGGCCCGCGCGACTGGGTGGTGAGCGCCTTTGTCCAATATGACGAGGAAGAATTCGCAACGACCCGTGAAGACGAAACGCGCCAGATCGGGGCCGCCCTGCGCGCCTATTTTACGCAGGATTTCTACGTCGAGCCGCAGGTTCAGTATTTCGACCGGTCGAGCAATGTCGCCGGTTTGGAGGTCGATGAAACGCTCGTGTCCCTGTCCGTTGGTCTGGAGTTTTGAAGATGGCCCCTAAACTTACATCTCTTGTCGCCGCGCTCTGGGTATCTTTGTCCGGGCATGGTGCCACCGCCCAGCAGATCGGAGTGGTCGCCTCTCTCGATCCCAACATGCGCGCCACCGCGCCGGGGCAGAACGCCGCGCGGGAGCTTGGCCTCGGCGCGGGAGTCGTGCAGGACGATGAGGTCGCGACGACCGCCACCGCGCGCGGCCAGCTGCTTTTCGACGATCAGACGACCCTGTCGGTCGCACCGTCCAGCCTGATCGTGCTGGACCGCTTCGTCTATGACCCCGCCGGGGGCAGCGGCACCATGGGCATCAAACTGGCCCAAGGCGCCCTGCGGTTCGTGGGCGGCGCCACCAGCGAGGCGCAGGAGGCCACCATCACCACGCCCACGGCGACGCTGGGTATTCGCGGATCCTCCGCGCTGGTCAGCTTTATCAACGGGCGCACCATCGCCGTGTTCCTGATGGGCCAGCAAATGTGCATCACCACCGGGACAGGGCGCAGCTGCACCAACCGCCCGGGCGGCGTTCTGACGGAGGCAGGCTATTCGGGCCAGGTGTCGCAGCAATACCTCTCCACCGCGCTGACGCGGATAGACGGGACCCCGCCGACGACGCTCGCGCGCCGTTCGGTGCCCGCCGGTGTGCGCACAGCGGTGGAGCCGGGGGACGCGCCGCTTTCGACGCAAGGCGCACGCGGAGCCACCGGCAACGAGAATACGGATATCTTCGGCACCCGTATCGGGAACATCTTCGGCTCGGAATCAACGCCCGTCATCAGCGGCCCGCTGTTCTAGAACGTTTTCGGCGACTGCTCAGTCGCTATGCACCGGCGCGATACATGTCGCGCCGGTTTTCCGTTCAGCCCCGCTTGCTGTCCGCCACGAATGTGCCGTCCCACTCCGGGGGCAGATCGGTATTCCGCAGGACCGCGATACGCTCCCGATATAGATCGGCAAGCCTGTCGGTCTCGAACCCTGTGACCTGCCGGGCGGAGAGGGCGGCCAGATGCTCCAACGCGCGGTCCCATTCCCGGGCGAGATAGGCGTTGCGCGCGTCCTCGAAGCTTTTGGCAGCGGCGTGAAATTCCGTGTTTTCAGCCTTGTAGACCGTATGCAGGGCGACGGGTTCCTTGCGGCCCTTTACCACCACCTTGTCCAGCATCACGCTGCGCATGTCGTCGGGCAGGGCGGCCACGGTATCGGCCCCCACGCAATTGATCGTACCATAGAGCCGGGTCAGCCCTTCGAACCGTGCGGCCTGGGTCACGCTGTCGCCCACGCAGGTATAGGACAGCCGGTCGCGCGAGCCCATGAGCCCGACGAAAGCCTGCCCCGTGTTGATCCCCAACCCGATGCCGACAGCAGGCAGGCCTTCGGCCTCCAGCAGCGCGTTGGCTTCCGCCACGTGGTCCTCGATGGCGAAGATCGTGGCAAGCGCGCGCGCCCTGTGGTCCGCCTGCGGGAGGGGGGCGTTCCAGAAGGCCATGATTGCATCGCCGATATATTTGTCGATCGTGGCCCCATGTTCCATCATCGCGTCCGAGACCGCACCGAGGTAGCGGTTGAGCAGGCGCACGACGTCTTCGGGCGACATCTTTTCCGTCACCGTGGAAAACCGCCGCATGTCGACGAACATTACCGTCATCTCGCGCGAGGCACCGTTGGGGGTCAGGGCATGGCCCGGATCGGCGGCGATTTCATCCACCAGCGTGCCGGGCACGAAATAGGCAAAGCGGCTGCGTATCTTGGCGCGCATCCGCTCCTTGCCGATGAGCCCCAATGCCGAGCCGGGCAGGAGCGTCGCGAAACCGGTGATCACGATCAGCGACGGATCGAACAGCAGACCCGCCCGCGCAAAGGCCTGCCACCCGCCAAGGGCCGCCGCAATGCCGAGGACGGCGAGCCCGATGAGCGCCGCCATCGGCTTGTCCTTCGTGCAGAGGAACGTAACGGTGAGCCCGGCCAGAAGCAGCAGCACCAGCTCTAACCCCGGCATCCAGTCAGGCCGTGTCAGGAAGGTTTGCGCCAGCACCTGTTCGAGAACATCGGCCTGCAGCAACACGCCCGGCACGCTCGCCGACAGGGGTGTCCGGCGCAGGTCGAAAAGACCCTGCGCGCTTGAGCCGACAAGGATGATCCGCCCGGCGATGGCCGGTTGCAGGCCGGGCAGGGCGGTATCGTTCAGCACCAGATGGGCGGGGGTCATCCGGTTCTCGGTCTCTTCGGTGAAATGCAGCCGAAGCTCGCCGTTGCCGTCGAGCGGGTATTCCGCACCGCCCGTGCGCATGGCCACCACGCGGGCCGTGCCGCCCGAAACCTCGCCCGAGGCTTCGCTGGTCTTTAGGATATGGCTGCGCGCCCCCTGGGCCACGCGCAAAAGCTCCGCCGCCAGCGACGGCATCAGCCGGTCGCCCATGCGCGCGACCATGGGCACCCCGCGCGAAATGCCGTCGTTTCCCGCACCAAGGCTGATCACGCCGAGGCCCGCTGCCGCATCAGTGAGTACAGGCAAGGGAGCGAGCGCGCCGGGATAGGAGGTGACCGCGCTGTCGGGCCGCGCCCCGGTGAAGGAGATACCCGCCTTGGGCGCGGGCACCTCGCCGCGCGGCGCCCCGGCTAGGGCGAGGACGACCGGGCGACCGGCGATGGCGGCGGCGAGGTTCTCGTCGTTGTTCTGCCCGGCAAGATCGGCAGGAAGCCGCGCCGTGCCGCGCGCGAAGCGTTGCATGTTGCGCAGCACCGCATCGGGCGAGGTGCGGTCAGGTTCGGTGAAAAGGATATCGAAGCCCACGGCCACGGCGCCCGAGGCAAAGAGACGGTCCGTCAGTTCCGCCACGAAGGTGCGCGGCCAAGGCCATTGACCCAACTCGCGCAGCGAAGCTTCGTCGATATCCACCACATGAACGGGGGCAGCGGGGTC
>NZ_LWEX01000031.1 GCF_001634885.1 Sulfitobacter sp. HI0040
CCCCCGCCTGCGCGCTCACATAGGTGCCGATGATCCCCCAGCCTTCCGGCAGGTCATAGGGGTTCCCCGGCGTGGCGCGTTTGAGGGACTGGAACCCCAGCAAGGTTCCGTCGTGGGTCATCGCGACGGAACATTCCACCCGATCCGGGTGGTCGATATAGTTCGATAGGACATGCGCGGGCGACCGGGGCCGGTCACTGCCCCATGTGTCCAATATGGCTGCCAGAACCGTGCTCATGGCCACGGCATCTTCCGGAACGGCTGGTCTGATGATCACGGCTATGGGCGTCCTCCCAAGCGTAGATTGGTCAAAGAATTGGCTAGGTAAGAATCCCGTTTACCTCAACCACCTGCATCAGACTGAAATCTTTTGCTTTGTGCCGCCCGGTCGCATAGGATTCCCGCCAGAGGGGCGCAAAGCCCCCGGCAGAACGAGCGGTGACATGAAAGATCAAGCGGACCTGTCCGATCAGGCCAAACGCACCCGTGTATCCGAGATCAGGTGGATGGCCCTGGCGGAGATCCTTACCGGAACAACCGGCCTTGATGCGCGCGCCTACCGCGCAGAGATCGAAACCCTCAAACGCCGCCCCCTTTCGACGGAATGGATCGAAGCCAACGTGATGCTTTCGTTCATCGCGCAGGTCCGGCCCAGCCGCACGACAGGCTATCTTGCACGGCTGCGCAGCCGCGCGGAACAGGAGGGCCGGGCAGCGGAGTTTGCCGAATTCGACCGCCGGTTGCGCGCCTATATCGCCCCCAAGGTCCTGACGAATCACGCTTTTCGCGATGGCAACTTCTCCACCGAGGATCACGGCGCCATCTGGGCCGGGGTCACCGCCCATATGGTGACGCTGGGCACCTTGGGCTATGAGGCGTTCCTGAATTCCGGCACCCTGCTGGGCGTCGTGCGCGACGGCAAGCTCATCGATCATGATGACGACGTCGACCTCGCCGTGTTGCTCCGCGCTGCGGATGCCGAAGCTGCCGCGCGGGAATGGACCGAGTTGAAAGGGAAGCTGCGCGAGGCAGGCGCGCTCGATCCCGAACAGATCGACAAACCCCAGATCTGCAAGCTGAAGCGCATCGGCGGGGTCGAAGTCGATCTTTTCCCGGCGTGGCAACAGGCAGGCCGGTTCTACGTCTATCCGCACACCCATGGTGACCTTGACGCAGCGGATGTCCTGCCCCTGCGCCCCGCGCCGCACGGGCCTTTCACCCTGCCGGCCCAGCCGGAAAAGATGCTTTCAGTGAATTACGGCGCCGGATGGCGCGAACCGGATCCGCTTTTCAAGTTTCCATGGGCCGAGGCCGATGCGAAATTTGCCCCCTTCCTCGAAAGGCTTTCATGATGCAGCCCTCCCGAAAACCGCGCGTCGTGCTGACCTATGGCACGTTCGACCTGTTCCACCACGGCCACGTCAACCTGCTGCGGCGGCTGGCGGACCTGGGCACTGAACTGATCGTTGGATGCTCCACCGATGCCTTCAACCAGATCAAGGGCAAACAATGCGTGATGTCCTACGAACAGCGCCGCACCATCCTTGAAAGTTGCCGCTACGTGGACCGGGTAATTCCGGAGGACACCTGGGAACAGAAGCGCTGCGACATCGTCAACTACAACGTTTCCACCTTCGCCATGGGTGATGACTGGACTGGTAAATTCGACGATTTGCAGGACATCGCACAGGTTCTCTATCTGCCGCGCACCCCGGAGGTTTCGACGACGGAGCTGCGCGCCCAGATCGGCGATCGGGAGCGGCGGGCCATGGGGCGCTGACTCCCCCGGCCCGGTCGTTCGAACCGACAACTCCTGATTGAAGTTTCCCGGCGGTTGGGATAGGTCTGACGCAGAACAGCGTCATTTCACGCGCCTTTCAACGTTCGGAATAGTTAATGACTCGCAACAGGTCGATTTTTCCATGAGTCGTGCCGAATTCGTCGCGCTGATCGCGATGATGTTCGCCACGATCGCCTTTTCCATCGACGCCATGCTGCCCGCCCTGCCCCAGATCGGTGCGGAGCTGTCACCCGAAGCGCCCTATCGAACCGGGCTGATCCTGACTTCATTCGCGCTCGGCCTTGGGGTCGGGACCTTTTTCACCGGCCCGCTGTCGGACGCCTACGGGCGGCGCAGCGTGGTCTTCGGAGGATCGGCGCTTTATATCGTGGCGGCGGGCGTGGCGTGGCAATCCCAGTCGCTGGAGATGATGCTGGCCGCCCGCGCCGTGCAGGGATTGGGGGCCGCAGGGCCACGCGTGGTAGCGCTCGCCATCACGCGCGATCTTTTCGCGGGGCGCGAAATGGCGCGGATCATGTCCATTGCCATGATGATCTTCGCGCTGGTCCCGGCCATCGCCCCCACCTTGGGCGCGGGCATCATTGCCGTCGGCGACTGGCACGGCATCTTCATTGCCTTCATGGTCTTTTCGCTGATCACCGTGATCTGGATGGGCTTGCGCCTGCCCGAAACCCTGCCCCCCGCAGAAAGACGCCCCCTGCAGTCCGGATTGATCTGGGCAGCCGTGCGCGAGATGGCGAGCCATTCGACGGTGCGGATGTCCATCGCCGTGCAGACCCTCGCCCTCGGGATGCTCTTCGTGACCTTGATGCTGGTGCAGCCGATCTATGAAGAGATTTTCGATCGGGGCGCGAGCTTTCCTTACTGGTTCGGTGCCGTGGCCATCGTGGCTGGCAGTGCGAGCCTGCTCAACGCGCTGCTGGTGGTGCGTTACGGGATGCGGCGGCTCGTGACGATCACGCTGGCTATGCAGATCGCCCTCTCCGGCGGAATGCTGGCGCTGGGGACAGGCCAATGGGCCGATCCCTACAGTTTTTACGCCTTCGTTCTCTGGCAGACCTGCCTGTTCTTTCAGGCCGGGCTGACGCTGGGCAACTTGACCGCGCTGGCGATGGAACCGATGGGCCATATCGCGGGCACCGCGGCCTCTGTCATCGGGGCGGTATCCACCGTGGGGGCGTCGCTCATCGCGTCGCCGGTAGGGGTGCTTTTCGACGGTACGATCACGCCGCTGGTGGGCGGCGTGCTGGCCATGGCGGTGCTGGGGTTCGTGCTGATGCTCATGATGGGCCGCGTCGAACGGCCAGAAGCCGCCCCCGCCGGTTAGCGCCTAGGCGTTGCAGACCACCGTGACATCGATATCGGTATAGATCACACCGCTTATCCGGCGCGTGATCTCGCCACTGCGGCCCGTTTCGACATAGCCGCGCGGACAGATAGCATTGGCCCGGCGCGCGATATCGGTATTGGGGGTGGGCGGTATGCCTATTGCACTGGCCCGGGTAACGGTGAACTGCGCGATGATGCGGCCATCGTCGGTCTTGCCCAGCACGCGCGCCTCTTCGGAAAAGATCATGGCGGCGCAGCCCGGCAGGGCCAGCAGCAGTGCGAATATGAGATGTTTCATGTAACGGCTCCCTCGGTACTCTAGTTGGATGCCTTAGCCTTCGCCTTCTTTTCCTTGGCGATGACATGTTCGGCCAGATCGCGGGCCACGGCGAAGGCGCCCTTGATCTTGTCGCTGTCCTTCTTCCAGTCGCGCCGCACGACGATCTTGTTGTCCTTCACCTTGGCCAGCCCGCGCTGATCTTGAATGAAGGCCACCAGACCCTCGGGCGAGGCGAACTTGTCATTGTGGAACTGGATCGTAGCACCCTTCGGGCCGCCATCCAGCTTTGCGATGCCCGCACGTTTACACATCGCCTTGATGCGCACCACCAGCAGCAGGGTGTTCACCTCCTTCGGCAGCGGCCCGAACCTGTCGATCAACTCGGCAGCAAAGCCTTCAAGCTCCACCTTGGTGGTGAGCGAAGAGAGCCGCCGGTAAAGCCCCAGCCGCACGTCGAGGTCGGGCACATAGTCTTCGGGGATCAGGACAGGCACGCCAAGGTTGATCTGCGGTGCCCATTGATCGTCGGCCTCGCTCAGCCCTTCCAGCTCGCCCGCCTTGATCTTGGCAATCGCCTCTTCCAGCATGGACTGGTACAACTCGAAGCCCACATCGCGCATCTGGCCCGATTGCTCTTCGCCCAAGAGGTTCCCGGCGCCGCGAATGTCCAGATCCTGCGAGGCCAGCGTAAAGCCCGCCCCCAGCGTATCGAGGCTCCCCAGCACCCGCAGCCGCTTTTCCGCCGCCGGCGTCAGCTTGGCCCGGGGCTTCGTGGTGAGATAGGCATAGGCCCGCGTCTTGGACCGTCCGACGCGGCCCCGTATCTGGTAAAGCTGCGCCAGCCCGAACATGTCGGCGCGGTGTACGATCATCGTGTTCGCCGTGGGGATATCGAGGCCCGATTCAACGATCGTCGTGGCCAGCAGAATGTCATATTTGCCGTCGTAGAAGGCGTTCATCCGGTCGTCGAGCTCCCCCGCCGCCATCTGGCCGTTGGCGACGATATAGGTCAGTTCCGGCAATTGCTCCTTCAGAAAGGTCTCGATCTCCGGGAGGTCGCTGATGCGCGGCACAACGTAGAAGCTCTGCCCGCCCCGGTAATGCTCGCGCAGCAGCGCCTCCCGGATCGTGACCGCATCGAATTCGGACACGTAGGTCCGGATCGACAACCGGTCCACCGGCGGTGTGCCGATGATCGACAGGTCGCGTACCCCGGTGAGGCTCAGTTGCAGCGTGCGCGGAATTGGCGTCGCCGTCAGGGTCAGCACGTGGATGTCGCTGCGCAGCGCCTTCAGCCGTTCCTTGTGGGTGACGCCGAAATGCTGTTCCTCGTCGATCACCAGCAGGCCGAGGTTGTTGAAGCGGATGCCCTTGGCCAGCAGCGCATGGGTGCCGATGACGATATCGACGGTTCCGCGCGCCATGCCGTCGCGGGTCTTCGCGGCTTCCTTGGCGGAAACGAACCGGCTAAGCTGGCGCACCTCCAGCGGGAAGCCGCGGAAGCGTTCTGCAAAGCTCTTGTAATGCTGGCGCGCCAGCAGCGTGGTGGGGGCGATCACCGCCACCTGCACGCCCGACATGGCGGCCACGAAGGCCGCGCGCATCGCCACCTCTGTCTTGCCGAAACCCACGTCGCCGCAGATGAGCCTGTCCATCGGGTTGCCGGAGGTCAGATCATCGACGACATCCTCGATGGCGCGCAGCTGATCGTCGGTTTCAGTATAGGGGAAACGCGCGGCAAAGGCGTCCCACATGCCGGGGGGCGGTTCCAGAACCGGGGCCTTGCGCAGCGCGCGTTCCGCCGCGATGCGAATGAGCTTGTCCGCCATCTCGCGGATGCGCTGTTTCAGCTTGGCCTTCTTCGACTGCCACGCGCCCCCGCCCAGCTTGTCCAGCAGCCCTTCCTCGTGGCCGTATTTGGACAGCAGTTCGATATTCTCCACCGGCAGATAGAGCTTCGAGCTTTCGGCATATTCCAGCAGCAGGCATTCATGGGCCGCTCCGGCGGCGGTAATGACCTCCATCCCCAGATAGCGCCCGATGCCGTGATCCACATGGACCACCAGATCACCGGGGCTGAGCGATTGCGCTTCGGTCAGGAAGTTTTCCGCCCGGCGCTTGCGGCGCGGCGAGCGGATCAATCGGTCGCCCAGCACGTCCTGTTCGGAAATCACCGTCAGGCCCGGCGCCTCGAACCCGTGTTCCAGCGCCCAGACCGCAAGGTGCAGCCCCCGTTTGCCGATCCGCGTGGCGTTGGTGATGGGGATCGCCTCCGCGATGCCCTCGTCTTCGATCAGGCCTGTCAGCCGCTCCCGCGCGCCTTCGGAATAGCTGGCGATGACCACGGGACCGACTTCGAGTTTTGCCTTAACATGCGACGCCAAGGCACCGAAAAGGCTGATGCTTTCCTGCTGTCGCTCCGGCGCGAAATCGCGCCCGATGCGCGCGCCCGCGTCCAGCACGCCGGGGCCGGTGGGTTGGGGCAGCGGGTTGAACTGGATGCGGCGGCGGCCCTCCATCGCGGTTTCCCACGCGGCATCGTCAAGGTAGAGCCCTTCTGGCGGGACGGGCTTGTAGACGCTGTCCATCTTGCTGCGGTTGGCCATGGCCAGCTTGCGGGTCTCATACTGATCCGCGATCGTGTCCCAGCGGGCTAGCCGCTGGGGCGTCAACTGGTCGTCGAGCGTGACAGTGGCCTCCGGCACGTAATCGAAGAGCGTCTCCAGATCGTCGTGGAAGAAGGCCAGCCAATGTTCCGCGCCCTGATGCTTGCGCCCGGCGCTGATCGCCTCATAGAGCGGATCGTCGGTTCCGGCGGCACCGAACTCGATACGATAGTTCTGACGGAAACGGGTGATCGCCGCCTCGTCCAGAATGACTTCGCTGACCGGGGCCAGTTCGACCTGATCGAGCTTTTCGGTAGTGCGCTGGGTGGCCGGATCGAAACGCCGCGCGCCGTCCAGCACGTCGCCGAAGAAATCGAGCCGCACCGGCCCCAGATCGCCCGGCGGGTAAATGTCGATGATACCGCCCCGGATCGCGTAATCGCCCGGCTCCATCACCGTAGGGCTCTGGGTAAAGCCCATCCGGACGAGGAACTGGCGCAGGCCCGCCTCGTCCACCCTGTCGCCCACCCGGGCGGAAAAGGCGGCATCACGCAGCACGTCGCGCCCCGGCACCCGCTGGGTCGCGGCATTGAGCGTCGTGAGCAGCACGAACTTTTCGGGCATCCCATGGACCAGTGCCGCGAGCGTTGCCATCCGCTGCGCGGAAATATCGGCATTGGGCGAGACCCGGTCATAGGGCAGGCAATCCCAGCCGGGAAAGACCACAACCGGCATCGAGGGGGCAAAGAACCGCAGGGCGGCCTGCATCGCCGCCATGCGCTTGTCGTCCCGGGCCACATGCAAAACCGGCGCGTCGGCGCGCGCCATCTCGTCGAGGATCGCTTTCGCGTCATAGCCCTCGGGCGTGCCGGAGAGGATCAGTTTGTCTTTGCGTGCCATGCGGCCTCAGTTGGGGTATGGGCGTCCGGTGTCAACCGCCGAGAGGTCCGATAACCAGGTTCTGATACATCCCCCAGAGCGCGGTGACAAAGATCGAGACCATGCCGATGATCTGTGTGTAGATCCGGTGACGCATGAGCCGCCGGAACAGCCGCTCGCCCGTCGCCTCCTCAACATGGATGAGCCGGGCGGTGGAAATGCTGAGCAACCCGACGAGCGACAGCGGCAGCGCCAGCAAAAAGACCGCCTGCGCGAATTCCATCCAGTAGACGAAACCCAGAAGCGCCAGCATCGTCAGGGCGAAACAGCCAAATCCCAGCAGCCACAGCCCCGAAACCCGCCCGATATAAAGCAGCCGGTTCACGTAGATGCGCACCAGATCCTCCAGATCTTCCTGCGCGGCACCGCCCTGGCGCTTGGCCCGCAGCACCATATCATAGGGCACGCCCATGATCCAATGGCTGCTGGTGGACCAGATGACCGCGAGCACGATCCAGTACCACAGGTTGGAGAACGACCGCATGTCGATCAGTTCGAATAGCGTCTGATACCAGTCCAAGTCTCACCCGGCTTTTTCGTTTGGCTGCGATGTCATACCCGCCACATCCGGCAATTCCTACCCTTGAGCGATGCAAAAATACGTGGCAAGCCCGAGGGGCCGGAACCTGAGGTATTTTTGCATGATCCCCACCCAGTCGAGCTTTCCCGCCCTGCGTCTGCGCCGCACCCGCCGCAGCCCCGCCCTGCGTGCACTGGTACGCGAAAACGCGCTTGAGGCGAGCGACCTGATCTGGCCCGTCTTCGTCCGTGCCGGATCGGACGTGGAAGAGCCTGTGCCCTCCATGCCCGGCGTCATGCGGCGCACGGTCGACCGGCTTTTGCCCGCCGTGCGCAGCGCGCATGATCTGGGCATCGGCGCGGTCTGCGTCTTTCCCTACACCGGGATCGAGGACCGGACGGAGGATTGTGCCGGCGCATGGGACCCGGACAACGCGGCCAACCGCGCCATCGCCGCGATCAAGGATGCCCTGCCCGAGATGGCGGTCATGACCGACGTGGCGCTCGACACCTACAACATCAACGGCCATGACGGCTTCGTCGAGGACGGGGTGATCGTGAACGACCGGACGGTGGAGGCGCTGGTGAAAATGGCGCTGGCGCAGGCCGACGCAGGCGCCGACATCATCGGCCCGTCGGACATGATGGACGGGCGCATCGGCGCGATCCGGGAAGGACTCGAAAGTGCGGGCCACAGCCATGTGGCGATCCTCAGCTACGCCGCCAAATACGCCAGCGCCTTCTATGGCCCGTTCCGGGATGCGGTGGGTGCCTCCGGCGCGCTGACGGGGGACAAGAAAACCTACCAAATGGATCCGGCCAACAGCGATGAAGCCCTGCGCCTTGTGGCGCGCGACCTCGCCGAAGGGGCGGATATGGTGATGGTCAAACCCGGGCAGCCCTATCTCGATATCTGCCGTCGGGTGAAAGACAGCTTCGGTGCCCCGACCTTCGCCTATCAGGTCAGCGGCGAATACAGCATGATAAAGGCCGCGTCGGGGAACGGCTGGATTGACGAGGAGCGCGTGATGATGGAAAGCCTGATGGGCTTCAAACGGGCGGGCTGCGACGGGGTTCTCACCTATTTCGCCCCCGAAGCCGCGCGGCTCCTGAACGGCTGACAGCCGCCCGGAGGGGCCCGGGAAACGCGCATTCGACGACAAGACGCGGCGTCACGTGACCCGAAACCCGCAAAGACACGCCTGTCTGCCACGCGGGGCATGACAGGAACGACAAAACCGATTAGGATCATTGCCAAGTCGGAAAACCGGCATCAGGCAACCAGAATACAGGCAGAACCCCATGAGCAATCCGAAATTTTCCCGGCGTGCGTTCACGCTCGGCGCATTTGCCGGTCTGACCGTCACCGCCGCCTGCGGCAACGGTATCGGCGGACGCGGCGCGCAGATGATCGACGCGCGTGTCGATGCGACACTGGCCGAAATGTACCGCGCCTATCCCAACACAGTGCAACTGGCGCAGAAATCCAATGGCATGCTCGTCATGCCACTGGTGACGGAGGCCGGTCTCGGCCTCGGGGGCGCCTACGGGCGCGGCGCGTTACGGGTGAATGACGTGACAGTGGATTATTATTCCGTCACCAAGGCCTCGGGCGGGCTCCAGATCGGGGCCGCGCAATATGCCCATGTGCTCTTTTTCATGACCGACAGGGCGCTTGCCGAATTCCGCAGCTCCCCCGGCTGGGCCGCGGGGGCGGACCTCGAATACGTGATCTCGAACCGGGGCGACAGCCTCAACGCGGAAACGACGACGGTACTGGCACCCGTGCTCGCGGCGGTCTTCGGGCGCGCGGGCCTGCGTCTGGGCGCGACGCTCGAAGGCACGAAATATACCCGCATCATCCCCTGAGGGGAGCGGTCCCGCCCCTTTCGGGGGCGGGCCGCAACGGGTCAGTCGCGCTGCAGGCGCTTGAACAGGCTTGAAGTGTCCCAGCGCCCGCCGCCCATCTTCTGGACGTCCTTGTAGAACTGGTCCACCAGCGCGGTGACCGGCAGGCTCGCCTTGATGTCGTCTGCCGTCGACAGGCAGATGCCCAGATCCTTGCGCATCCAATCCACCGCGAACCCGTGGTCGAACTTGTCGTCGAGCATGGTCTCGTAGCGGTTCGCCATCTGCCAGCTTCCGGCGGCCCCCTGGCTGATCACCTCGACCACGTCGCGCCCGTCCAACCCGGCCTTTTCGGCGAAATGCAACGCCTCGCTCAGCCCCTGAACGAGGCCCGCAATCGCGATCTGGTTGCACATCTTGGTCATCTGGCCGGCGCCGCTGTCACCCAGCCGGCGGCAGATCTTCGAATAGACCTCCATCACCGGCAGTGCGCGGTCAAAAGCACCCTGATCCCCGCCGCACATGATCGATAGCTGCCCGTTCTCGGCCCCCGCCTGCCCGCCGCTGATCGGCGCATCGACAAAGCTGACCTGGGCATCGTCCGCGGCCTCGTACATCTCGGCGGTGACGGCGGCGCTGACGGTGGTATGATCGACGAAGATGGCCCCCTTCGTCATCCCGGCGAAGGCCCCGTCCGCGCCCGTACAGACCGAGCGCAGATCGTCGTCGTTCCCCACGCAGGCCATGACGAAATCGGCACCCTCAGCCGCTTCGCGCGGCGTGGCGGCATGGGCACCGCCATAGGTGGCCACCCAGTCTTCGGCCTTGGAGGCGGTGCGGTTATAGACCGTCACCTCATGCCCGGCCTTCTGGAGATGCCCCGCCATGGGCGCACCCATCACCCCCAGACCCAAAAATGCCACTTTCGCCATCTGCTTTTCCTCCCCAACCGGTTGCGCTATTGCTTGCCAAACACCTATCACCTTGTGCGCGCTGGTCAATCGGCGCGGGATCCGGAGCCCTGATGGCAGCTGTTTTTCGTTGGCTGGTGCGACTGACGGCGCTGATGATCGTGCTCGCGGTCGTTGCTGTCGGGCTGATCTACTGGCTGGCGTCGCGGTCCCTGCCCGACTACGACGACGTGATCGTCACGCCCCGGCTCACCGCGCCGGTGGAGATCGTGCGCGACAATGCCAACGTGCCCCATATCTTCGGCGAAACCGATGCCGATGTGTTCTACGCCCTGGGCTATGCCCATACGCAGGACCGGATGTGGCAGATGATCACGCTGCGGCGTACCGCACAGGGCCGCCTGTCGGAGGTCTTCGGCACGGCGACGCTGAACATCGACAAGCTGCTGCGCCGGTTCGACCTCTATACCCTCGCCGTCCGTTCCGTCGACGCGCTGGAGCCACGCACCCGCGCCGCGCTCGAGGCCTATTCCAACGGGGTCAACGCGCGGCTCGATCAGATCAACTCCGAAGCATTGGGCCGCGGCGCGCCCGAGATGTGGCTTTTCAACGCGCCCATGGCGCCGTGGCGCCCGGCGGATTCCGTGGCGATCCTCAAGCTGATGGGGCTGCAACTCTCCGCCCATCTGGAGGCGGAGGTGCTGCGGGCCCGCACTTCGCTGATGCTGGCCGATCCCGACCGGGTGCAAGACATCCTGCCGGATGCCCCCGGCCCCGGCATCGCGGCGCTGCCCGAATATGCCGCTCTTTTCCCCGATGCGCCCCGTGTGGCCGCCAATATCCCGCTCGATCCGCACCCGCTGTCGCCCTTCCGTCACATGCCCCTGGCGGGGGCGTCGAACGCATGGGCGGCGGCGCCGTCCCGCTCCGCTTCGGGCGGAACGCTGCTGGCGAACGATCCTCACTTGGGCTTCTCGGCTCCGTCGATCTGGTATCTCGCCCGGCTCGAACTCGACAGCGGGGGGGTCATCGGCGGGACCATCCCGGGCGTTCCGGTGATCCTGACAGGGCGCAGCGCCAGCCTCGGCTGGGGGGTGACATCGGCCTATGCGGACGATCAGGACGTCTATATCGAGGAACTGAACCCGGATAATCCGCAGGAATACCGCACGCCCGACGGGTGGGCGAAATTCAATACGCGGTCCTCCATCGTCAACGTGAAGGACGCGGAGCCTGTCACCGTCATCCAGCGCTGGACCCAAAATGGCCCGGTCCTGCCCGGCACGCATTACAACCTCGCCGCCGTCACCCCGCCCGGCCATGTGGCCAGCGTGGCCTGGACGGTGCTGACGCCGGAGGACACGACCATGGATGCCGCCATGGACCTGATGGGCGCCAAGACGGTCGAAGAAGCGATTGCCGCGGGCGAAGCCTATGTCGGCCCGGCGCAGAACCTCACGCTCGTGGATTCCGAAAACATCGCGATGAAGACCGTCGGCGTCATCCCGCGCCGCGATGTCGCCCACCAGAGCGAGGGGCGCATGCCCACCCCCGGCTGGGTCGAGGCCAATCGCTGGCAGGGCCGGATGCCCTATGAAACCAATCCGGAGTTCGTGGCCCCCGCGGGCGGGATACTGGGCAACACCAACAACAAGACGGTGAACCGGGCCTTTCCCAACCATGTCTCCTATGTCTGGGGCGACACCCAGCGGATCCAGCGTTGGCAACGGCTGATGCAATCCCGTCAGGTCCATACCCGCGACAGCTTCATCGAGGCGCAGCTCGACACCGTCAGCTTCACCGCGCGTTCGCTGCTGCCGCTGATGGGGTCGGAACTTTGGTTTACCGGCGAAGCGGCCCCCGAGGGCACAAGGGAACGCCAGCGCCAGCGCGCGCTGACCCTGCTCGCCGGCTGGTCGGGCGAGATGAACGAACATCTGCCCGAGCCGCTGATCTATGCCGCATGGTTGCGCGCCCTGCAGGCCCGCCTGATCCAGGATGAGCTTGGCCCGCTGGCGGATGAATTCACCCATGTCCAGCCGCTGTTCATCGAACGGGTGTTCCGCGACGTGGGCGGCGCCTCCGTCTGGTGTGACGTGCTCCAGTCCGCGCAGAAGGAAACGTGCCCCGACATGGCCCGCCTTGCACTGGACGACGCGCTGATCTGGATTGAGGAGACATGGGGCAGCCAGCTTGAATCTTTGCGCTGGGGCGATGCGCATCAGGCCACCCATGATCACCAGATCCTCGGCGAAGTGCCCCTGCTGCGCTACTTCGTGAACATTCGCCAGTCGACCTCCGGCGGGGACAATACGCTGCTGCGCGGCCGGACGAAGGGCACCCTGCCCGATCCGTTCCAGAACGTGCACGGAGCGGGCTACCGGGGGGTCTATGATTTCGCCGATCCGGATTCTTCGGTCTTCATCATCTCCACCGGGCAATCCGGCCACCCGCTGTCGCGGCACTACGACGACATGGCCCAGTTGTGGCGCCGGGGGGAGTATATTCCCATGTCGCTGGACGAAGACCTCGCCCGGGCCGCATCGGTCGGGGTCACGCTGCTGATGCCCCCGCGCAGCCGGCGCTGATGGCGCGTGTGATCCTCTTCAACAAGCCTTTCGGGGTCCTGTCGCAGTTCACCGACAAGGGCACCGAAGGCTCGCCCCGGCCCACCCTTTCGGCCTATATCGACGAGCCGGGGTTCTATCCGGCGGGTCGGCTCGACAAGGACAGCGAGGGCCTGCTCGTCCTCACGGATGACGGCCCGCTGCAGGCGCGGATCGCAAATCCCAAATACAAGCGGCCCAAGACCTATCTGGTACAGGTGGAAGGCAGGCCCGACGCCGGGGCGCTGGACCGGCTGCGCCGCGGGGTCACGCTGAAAGACGGGCCGACAAGACCCGCGCGGATCGAACAGGTCGCGCCGCCCGACGACCTCTGGCCGCGCGATCCGCCCGTGCGTTACCGCAAGAGCGTGCCCGACGCATGGCTGGAGATCACGATTACCGAAGGGCGCAACCGTCAGGTACGCCGGATGACGGCCCATGTGGGCCTGCCGACACTGCGGCTCATCCGGCTGGGCGTGGGTGACTGGCGGTTGGGCGGCCTGCGGCCCGGGGCATGGCGCTTCGCCTCACCGACCGGGCCATGAGGGCCGATCCCTTCAGGTAGAGATGGCGCGGGTGATCCAGACCCCGGCGGTGGCGGAGACCGAGGTGAGCACTACCCCCCAGGTCAAGTCCGTGGCGACCATCGTGCCGGTCCAGTCCTTCAGCGTCGCGTAGTTGGTGAATTCATAGGTCCCGTAGCCGAGCGCCCCGATCAGCGCAGCATTCCCCAGCACCCAGAGCATGCCGCGCCCTTCCGTAAGCGCGGGCCACGACACGAACCAGAGCAGCACCGCCACGTAGAACGCATAAAAGACGAAGGCGGGGACGAGGCGGAAATCCTCCAGCAACAGGCCGCCCACATCCTTTTCGAAGGTCGGCTTGATAAGAAAACTCAGCCCGACGTAATCGAGCCCCATGAAAATGGCGAAGGTGACGGCATAGAGGATGACGAGGGTCATGGCGCGGCTCCCGGTTCGGTGTTCGGCCTCCATATGGGCCGATCGTGCGACGGGTCGAGCATTATCTGCCGCCACGCGCGCCCCACCCACAGGCGGGGCCTAAAGCTTCTGGAATTGTGCTTCCTGCTGCGCGGACCAGCGCACCGCAAGATCAAAACCGCTGTCGGTTTGCCGTTCCTCGATCACCACGTCCTGCTCGAAGAGCCACGCGCGCTTGCGCCCCTCCTCGAAGGAGAGGGACAGATCGGCCTCCCGCAGGTGGCCCTGCAGCGCCTCGGCGATGGTCGATTGCAGGGCATCCAGCCCTTCGCCGCTGATCGCGGAAATGGCGAGCACATCCGGATCCCGGGCCGCCGCCGCGCGCAGGGCATCGGCTGCCTCGGGCGGCATCAGGTCGATCTTGTTCCAGACCTCGAAGGTGCGCGTCTGCTTGTCCACCCCGAGGGAGGCGAGGATATCCCGCACGTCCTGCGCCTGTTCCTCCGTCTCGCTGTGGGAGACATCGCGGACGTGGCAGATGATATCGGCGGCCAGCACCTCTTCGAGCGTAGCGCGAAACGCCGCGACCAGTTCCGTCGGCAGGTCGGAAATGAAGCCCACCGTGTCACTCAGGATCACCTCGGGACCGTCGGGCAGCACGAGGCTGCGCATCGTCGGGTCCAGCGTGGCGAAAAGCATGTCCTTGGCCATCACCTCCGCCCCGGTCAGGCGGTTGAACAGCGTGGATTTCCCGGCGTTGGTATAGCCCACCAGCGCCACGATGGGATAGGGGACCTTGGCCCGTGCTGCGCGGTGCAATGCGCGGGTCCGCACCACCTTGTCCAATTGGCGGCGCAGCCGGACGAGCTGTTCGTCGATCGCACGGCGGTCAGCCTCGATCTGGGTTTCGCCGGGGCCACCGACGAAGCCAAGCCCACCACGCTGCCGCTCAAGGTGCGTCCAGGCGCGCACCAGCCGCGTGCGCTGATAGTTCAGCGCCGCCATTTCCACCTGCAGCACGCCTTCGCGGGTGGCGGCACGGTCGCTGAAGATTTCGAGGATCAGACCGGTCCGGTCCAGCAGTTTGACCTTCCACGCCTTTTCAAGGTTGCGCTGCTGCACGGGGCTGACGTGGCCGTCCACCAGAACGAGTTCGATCTCGCTCTCCTCCAGCCGCTGGCGCAGCTCTTCGATCTTGCCGCTGCCAAAAAGCATGCCGGCGCTGACGCTGCGCAGGGGCACGACCTCTGCGCCCTGCACCTCCAGCTGGGGCAGCGCCTCGGCCAGTGCCACGGCTTCGGCCAGCGCGGGTTCGGGCGCACGACGATCGGGATCGCTGCGGATGTCCGGATGCAGGACCCATGCGCGGGTGACGCGGGGCCCTTCGGTTTCATCGATCTGGAAAGGAGGTCGGCTCAATTAGCCTCTTCACCCTCATAGAGAGAAATCGGCTGGCTGGGCATGATGGTCGAAATCGCGTGTTTGTACACCAGCTGCGATTGCCCGTCGCGGCGCAACAGCACGCAGAAATTGTCGAACCAGGTAATGACGCCCTGCAGCTTCACGCCGTTGATCAGGAAGATCGTGACCGGAACCTTGGTCTTGCGTACGTGGTTCAGGAACGCGTCCTGAAGGTTCTGTCTGTCAGACGCCATAGTCTCATTCGCCCTTTTTTCTTGCCGGTGTCCGCGGACCGGACCTCCCCATTCCGACCACTATGGAGCGCAAAGCACGGAGTTTCCAGCCCGAATCTCCGAAGCCCGCCCGAAGCGCCGGGGCTGACGTGTCAGCCGCGCCACAGATTGGGGGTCAAGAGCGCGATGATCGCCAGCGTCTCAAGCCGGCCCAGTATCATCGCACCGCAAAGCACGTACTTCGCCGCCATCTTCAGTTCGATGAGCCGGATGGGCGCGTCGTCGGCGTATTCAATGAGCGGCCCGGTGGTCGAAAGGCTGGCCACCGACATCACCAGCGCCTCGTCGAAGGAAGCGCCGATCAGGGTCAGCAGCAATGTCACCCCCGCCAGCGAAAGCGCGAAGAGCATGAAGAAGATCCACGCGATGAAGGCCCCGTTGCTTTGCAGCCGCCGCCCTGCCGCCCCCGCCCCGCTGACCGAGTTGGGGTGCACCAGCCGCTCCATCTCGCGCACGCCGTTCTGGTAAAGCGCGAAGACCCGCAACAGCTTTACCCCGCCTGCCGTCGTCGCCACGCCGCCGCCGATCAGCGCCAGCCCCATCAGGATCAGGCCCGGCGTCGCCAGCCCCGACCAGCTGCGCGCCTCGGCCCAATGCTCCGACACGAAGCCCGTGGTGGTCAGGAAGGACATCACGGTAAAGAGCGCCCCCCAGAGCGCCAAGCCGGCCTCGTAAAGGTTTTCTTCGGCGGCCACGTCATAGGCCCCGATCCAGTGGCGGGCAAAGAGCAACAGCGGCACGCCCGCGATCACGGCGATGCCTATGCGGAATTCAGGGTCGGTACGCAGCCCGCCTTGGGTGGCGGTGATCGTATCCTTGGAAAAGGTCAGCCGGGACAGCGCGAAAATCATGAAGAGCATCATCACCGCCTCGCCCGTCACACCGATGGAGGTGGAATTCTGCACCCCACCGATGGGCGAAATGCCCGATGTCGCCATCACCGACATCGCATGGCTGAGCGCCACCAGCGGGACCTCACCGCCGATCAGCAGCAGCAGGAACAGCACCAGCGTAAGGCCGGAGTAGAGCGGCAGCAGTGACTTGGTGACCCGGATGAGCCTGTGGCGCGGATCGACCGGCGCGTTGCGGATCCCGGCGGCGGGCTCCCTCCGGCCCGGTTCGGCCTGTGCGGTGACCTCGAAACCGCCAAGATGGAGCGGCGCCAGAATGGCGGAGGCGGCGATCCACATCAAAAGACCGCCCATCCAGCCCACCTGCGCGCGCCACAGGTGCAGGGTGTCATTGAGCCGCCCGGGCTCCTTGAACATGGTGGCCCCGGTGGTGGTCAAGGCGCTGACCATTTCGAAATAGGCATTGGTGAAACGCGTCGTGGGCAGTGCTTCAAGAAAGGGCACCGCCATTATCACCGGCAGAAAGACAAAGGCGGAAAAAAGCGACAGAAGCTGCGTCAGCGGCCCTTCGCGCCCGATCCGGCCCGCATGGGCCACGGCGATCAGCGTAAAGACCACCAGCCCCAGCAGCGAGGCGTAGAAAAAGGCGCGCGATGTATCGTGGTCATTCAGGACGAGCGCATGCAGCGCCGGAACCATCATGGACAGGACGGTGGCCCCGAAAAGCAACAGGAACAGCGGCAGGTTCATGATATCCCGCCGAATATGACTCTTGCGGCTCACGCGGCGCCCTTCCCTGCCCTGTCAGAAGAAATCGATCGAAACCTGCATGAGCTGCTCCACCGCCGGCACATCCTCGGCGAGGGCGAAGAGCACGATCACGTCACCCTCGTCGATCCGCATGCTGCCATGGGGTCTCACCACCTTGCCCGCCTTGCGGACCAACCCGATGAGCACGCCTTCGGGGAAGTCGATATCCGATACCTTCCGCCCCGCGATGGGCGAGGTGGAAAGCACTTCCGCCTCGATGACTTCCGCCTCGGCATCACCGATGGAATAGACTGCCCTGACCCTGCCGTGACGTATATGGCGCAGGATCGACGACACCGTCGTGGCGCGGGGGTTGATATAGGCATCGATCCCCAGCGGGGTCATCAGCGGCACCAGCGTGGGATCGTTGATCAGCGCAATGGCATAGGGGCAGCCCGCGGCCTTGGCCCGCACGCAGGACAGCATGTTGGTCTTGTCGTCGTCGGTGACCGCCAGCATCGCGTCGGCGCGCGAAATGCCCGCCTCGGACAGCAGCGCTGAATCGAGCCCGTCGCCGTTGAGCACGATGGTCCGTTCCAGCGCCTCTGCCGCGCGCTCGGCGTTGTGACGGTTCTTCTCGATCATCTTGGTGCGGATGCGTTTCAGCCCCGCCTCCAGATGTAGCGCCACCGTCAGCCCGACGTTGCCGCCGCCCACCAACACCAGCCGCTCCTGCTTGCTGGCCTTCTTGCCGAAGATCTCCATGGTGCGCTGGATGTCGTCCTTGTGCGAGAAGACATAGCAGTCATCCCCCACGAAAAGCTGGTCCTTGGCTTCGGGCGCGAAAAGCGTGCCGTCCCGGCGTACCCCCACCACCACGGCCCGGAGGGTGGAGAAGAGATCGGTCAACTGGCGCAAGGGCGTGTTCACGACCGGGCAGTCGGCCTCCAGACTGATGCCCAGCAGATGCGCCTGCCCGTCCATGAAAACCTCCGTGTCGAAGGCGGCGGGCGCGGAAAGGCGCTGCAGGGCGGCTGCGGCCACTTCACGTTCGGGGCTGATCACCACGTCGATGGGCATGTGATCGCGCCGGTAGAGATCGGAATAGATCGCGTCGAGATAGGACTGGCTGCGCAGGCGGGCGATCTTGCGGTTGATGCCGAAGACCGAATGGGCCACCTGACAGGTCACCATGTTGACCTCGTCGGAATGGGTGGCGGCGATGATCATCTCCGCATCGCGCGCCCCGGCCCGGTCGAGCACGTCCGGGTAGCTCGCGAAACCGGCGATGCCCTGCACGTCCAGCGTATCCGTGGCGCGGCGCACGAGGTCGGCGTTGCTGTCCACCACTGTCACATCGTTGCGTTCGCCGCTCAGGTGACGGGCGATTTGCCACCCCACCTGTCCTGCACCGCAAATGATCACTTTCATGAACCGGGGTCCCCTGATCTGGACCGGGCCGCCACCCGTGTTCAAGGGGCCGTCCGAACCGGTCCAGCCATGACAGAGTGGTAAAACGCGGTCAATTCAAATGTCCCCGGAGAGGGTGGGGCCAGTACGGGGGCACCCCTTTTCCGGTCAGCGCCCCCGTTTAAAGCCGGGCCCGCTCAGCTCGCGTGTTCCGCCTCTTCGTCTACATGGGCCACGCGCACGCCTGACTTGGCCGATGTCACCACCCCCAGCGATTTCAGTTTGCGATGCAGGGCCGAGCGTTCCATGCCGACGAAATTCGCCGTCCGGCTGATGTTGCCGCCAAAGCGGTTGATCTGCGTCAGCAGGTATTCGCGCTCAAAGGCTTCACGCGCCTCGCGCAGGGGCAGCGTGGCCAAGGCACCGGACAGGACTACGCGACCGTCGTCTTCCGACGGATCCTCCTCCCCCGGCAGTTCGCGTGCCTCGATGGGGCCCGAGCCTTCGCCGAGGATCAGCACGCGCTCCACGAGGTTCTTGAGCTGGCGCACGTTGCCGGGCCAGATCATCGTTTGCATCAGGGCGGTCGCTTCCTCGGTGATCTCGCGCAGCGGAAGGCCCTGTGTCGCGTTGAAATCGCTGATGAAATGCTGCGCCAGTGCCGGGATATCCTCGCGCCGGTCCTCCAGCGAAGGCACCGCGATCGGCACCACGTTCAGGCGATGATAGAGCTCCTGCCGGAAGGTCTCCGCCGCGATGGCGGCATCGAGGTTCCGGTTGGTGCTGGAAATGACGCGCAGGTCCACGCGGACCTTGTCATTGCCGCCCACCCGGGTGAACTGCTGATCCACCAGCACCCGCAGGATCTTGGACTGGGTGCCCAGCGGCATGTCCGCGACCTCGTCGAAATAGATGACCCCGCCGTGCGCCTGTTCCAGCAGCCCCGGCTCCACCCCGCGGTCTGGGGTTTCGCGCCCGAAGAGGACCTCCTCCATCCGGTCGGGGGAGACGCCGGCGCAGTTGACGGTGACAAAGGGCGCCGTCGACCGGGCGGAATGGGCGTGGATGTAGCGCGCGGCCACTTCCTTTCCCGCCCCGGCGGGGCCGGTCAGCATGACCCGTCCATTGGACTTCGTCACCTTATCGAGCTGGCTCACCAGCGCGCGGAAGGCGGCGGAGTTGCCGATCATTTCCGAAGAGGTCACGTCGCGCCGCTTCAGGCTGAGGTTCTCGCGCCGCAGGCGGCTGGTTTCCATGGCGCGCCGGATCACCACCAGAAGCTGGTCGATGTTGAACGGCTTTTCGATGAAGTCGTAGGCCCCCTGCCGGATCGCCGCCACCGCGATCTCGATATTCCCGTGGCCGGAGATGATCACCACCGGGATGTCGGGATTGTCCCGCTTCACGGTCTTGAGGATGTCGATCCCGTCCATCCGGCTGTCCTTCAGCCAGATATCGAGGATGATGAGCGCGGGCGCCTCGGTGTTGATGGCCTGCATCGCCTCGTCGGAATTGCCCGCCAATCGGGTGGCAAAACCTTCATCTTCGAGAATGTCCGAGATCAATTCCCGGATATCGCGTTCGTCGTCAACGATCAGAATATCGCTCATTTGCCTTCTCCGCTCTGCTCAGGGGGATGTGTGGGAACCAGAGGCAGCGTGATGACCGCCATGGCGCCGTGATGGGTCTGTCCGTCGAACACGGGCGCGTTTTCCAGCGTGAGGCTGCCGCCGTGTTCCTCGATGATCTTCTTGACGATGGGCAGGCCCAGGCCCGTCCCTTCGCTGCGTGTGGTGACATAGGGCTCGAAGAGGCGCGCGCGGTCTTCGGGCAGGCCGATGCCGTTGTCCGCCACGGTGATCCGCGCGGTGTCGCCCGACTTTTCGAGCCGCACTTCGATCCGGGGCTCATGATCTTCCGGCGCGCCCTCGCAGCGCAGGGTCTCGATCGCTTCGCCCGCGTTCTTGATCAGGTTGGTCAGCGCCTGCGACAGCATGGTGGAATCGACCTGCGCCATGGCAGGCTCATCCGGCACGTCCATCGCGATGGTGACATCCGGCTGCCCGGTCTGCTGCAAGAGCACCGCATCGCGTACGAGGTCCGACAGATCCTGGAGCGCGGTTTCGGGTTCGGGCATCCGGGCGAACTTGGAAAATTCATCGACGATGCGCCGCAGATCCGCCGTCTGCCGGATGATGACCCCCGTCATCTGGTCCAGCGCCTCGGCGCCCTCCCCGACCTTGCCGCCGAACTTGCGGCGGATGCGTTCCGCGCTGAGCTGGATGGGGGTGAGCGGGTTCTTGATCTCATGCGCGATGCGCCGCGCCACGTCGCCCCATGCGGCCATCCGCTGGGCGCTCACAAGGTCGGTCACATCGTCGAAGGCGACAACATAGCCTTCCAGGTGACCGTCGTCGCCACGCCGGGTCGCCATGCGCACCAGCAGATTTTCAAGGCTGCCCTGCCTGGCTACCTTCACCTCGGCCTGGGCCACCTCGCCCGGGCCGTTCGTCACCGTTTCGAACAGGGGGCCGAACTCCGGCACGGCCACGGATATCGCCAGCGACTGCTGGTCCTCGTTCCAGTCGAGCAACCGCATGGCGGAGCGGTTCACGAAGGTCACGCGCCCTTCGGGGTCCAGCCCCACAACACCCGAGGTGACCGAACTCAACACCGAATCGAACAGCCGCCGCCGCCGTTCGATCTGGCGCGTGTTGTCGAGCAGCGTGTCGCGCTGGCCCTTCAACTGCCGGGTCATCTGGTTGAAGTAGCGCCCCAGCATCGCGATCTCGTCGTCGCCCTCTTCCTCGACGACCTGAACGTCGAGATCCCCCGCGCCGACCTGCTGGGCCGCGCCGGTCAAGCGACCCACGGGCCGCGACAACCGTTCCGCGAACCACAGGCCAAGCCAGACGGCGGCAAGGATCAGGATCACCGCGAATCCGAGGTAGAGCAGGCCGAATTCAAACAGCAGCCGCCCGCGCTCCGATTCGAGCTGTTGATAAAGGTGCACCGTCTCCCGGGTGTCATCGAGCAGCGCGAGGATATCGCCGTCCACGTCGCGGGACACGTAGAGATAGCGATCGACAAAGGAATCGAGCCGCACAAGGGCGCGGAATTCATTGGCGGGCCAATCCTCGATCACCGCCACCTCTTCTTCGGAGGCGCGCTGGATGTCGGAAGGGTCCGGCGGGTCGAAGTCGAACAGGTAGGACCGGTCGCCGCGCGCGCGGATCTGGGCTGTCCCGTCGATCAGATAGGCTTCGCGCAGGCCCCGCTGGATCTGGCGCTGGCCTTCGCCGAGGATCTGGCTGTCGCTCGCCGCGATCCCCTGACGGCGGGCGCTGTCGATGCTCCGGGCGAGCGCCAGCGTATCCGCGATCAGGTCTTCGCGCTGCTCCAGCTCATAGGCCTGCGCCGCGGCGAGCGAACTGCCCACCACGCTCCGCACCCGTTCGGAAAACCACCCCTCAAGACCGAAATTCACGGTCAGCACGGCAAAGACCGCCACCGTGATCGTCGGGATCAGCGCCATCAGCGCGAAAACACCCGTCAACCGCAGGTGCAGCCGCGATCCCGCCGACTTGGCCCGCCGCGCCGCGATGAGCCGCGCCACCTGGCTGAGGACAAGTGCCGCAACGAGCAGGACATAGATCAGATCGGTAAGCAGGATGAGCCGCAGCGCGGGGCTGTTCGCCCCCTGCCCCAAGGGCCCAAGTACAAGATAGGTCGCCAGCGCCAGAACAGGCCCCAGCACCACCAGCCCAAAGGTGGAAAGATTGCGAACGCGTCGCACCCGCCGCAAACGGCCAAGCCTTATGAGCGCTGAACTGCGTGATCGGGTTGCCACCCGCTGCCCTCACCGATGATGTGATGCATCCCTGCATCAACCGCCATATTTTGTGGTCCTGATCCGGTCTGAAACCCGATGGCCACGTTTATGTGGCGGTTTTACATCATTTTGCGACCGCGTGTCACCTCTATATCGAGGTCGGTAATCTTCTTTCGTAGGGTATTTCGGTTAATTCCCAACAAATCCGCGCACTTGGCCTGATTCCCGGACGTTGCGGCAAGTGCGATTTCTATCAAGGGTGCCTCCACTTCGCGCTGGATCCGTGCGTAGAGGCCCGGCGGGGGCAAGGCGTTGCCGTGCAGATCGAAATAACGGCGCAGGTGCCGTTCGACCGATGCGCCCAGACGTTCGGTATTGGCCTGCGCGCGCAGCGGCTGCGGATCGGGCTCCGCGCCCAGTACCTGTTCGGCCTCCGTCTGGGTGATCTCCGGCGCGCGGCCCGTGAGGGCAAGCTGGCGCATGGCATGTTCAAGCTGCCGCACGTTGCCGGGCCATGTGTAATTGCCGAAGATCCGCGCGGCCCCGTCCGACAGGACGCGCCGCCCGCTGCCCGCGCTGTCCGACCGTTCGAGGAAATGCGCGGCCAGAAGCGGAATATCCTCCACCCGGTCGCGCAGGGGCGGTACATGCAGCGTGGCGCCCGAGAGGCGGTAATAGAGATCCCGGCGCAGGGTTTCGTTCTTCATCGCCGCTGTCAGGTCGGACTGGCTTGTGGCAAGAAACCGGGGGCTGTGTTCGCCCGGCGCGTCCATCATCCGGGCCAGCCGCGCCTGAAGCGCGGCGGGGATGTCGCCGATTTCATCCACCAGCAGCGTCCCGCCGCGCACCCGGGCCAATATGCGCGCGGGCCCTTCGATATCCTCCAGGTCCGCGCCGGTCACGGTAACGAAGGGCAGCGAACGACGATCGGAAAAATCGTGGATCGCCCGGGCGATCAGTGATTTCCCGGTGCCCGATTCACCCCAGATCAGCACCGGCAGTTCAGAGTTCATCACCCGGGCCACCAGCCGGTAGAGCGCCTGCATCACCGCCGTCCGCCCCACCAGCGGCAGGTCGTCCCGTTCGGGCGTCTCCTCCGGCTGCGGGGCCGGCATCCGGGGGGCCGCCCCCCGTTCGAGCGCGCGCGCGGTCCGCTTCATCAGATCCGGCAGATCGAAAGGTTTGGGCAGGTAGTCGAAGGCGTCCGCCTCGGCGGCCTTGATGGCCGTCATGATCGTATTCTGGGCGGAAATGACGATGACCGGCAGCCCGGGCCGGTCGGCGGCGATCTTGGGCAGCATCTCCAGCCCGTTGCCATCGGGCATGGCAACATCGGAAATCACCACGTCGCCGCGCCCCTCGCCCACCCAGCGCATCAGCGTCGTCAGGCTGGATGTCGCGTGGACCTTGCAGCCCGCCCGCGTCAGCGCCTGCGTCAGGACAGTGCGGATCGTGCGATCGTCGTCCGCCACCAGAACGGTTCCATCCATGCTCAGGACTCCTGTGATATGTCGCCGCGCGCCCGCGGCAGCGAAATGCGAAAGACGGTGCGCCCCGGAACGGAGGTAACGGATATCCATCCGTCATGCTCCGAGATGATCTTGCTCACCAGTGCCAGCCCCAGCCCGGTGCCGTTTTCTCGGCCCGATACGAAGGGATCGAAGACATCGGCCTTGATGTGCTCCGGCAGGCCGGTGCCGTCGTCGACCACCTCTATCTGCAGCGGCAGCGACTGGCCCGACCCGTCCGCCCGGCGCAACCGGAATGAATGTTCGAAATAGGTATGCAGCCGGATCGTGCTGCCCCCCGCTTCGGAGGCGTTCTTGAGCAGGTTCAGGATCACCTGCAGCAACTGGTCCTTGTCCCCCAGCGCAAAGGGCAGCGAAGGATCGTAATCCTCGATGATGCGCATACCTGCCCCGAACCCCAGCAGCGCAGAACGGCGCGCGCGGTCCAGCACGTCGTGTAGGTTGACCGGGGCACGGACGGGTTTCGACAGGTTACCGAATTGCTCCACCTGCTCCAGCAGCTTCACGATCCGCCGCGATTCCGCGACGATGAGGTCGGTCAACTCCAGATCCTCCGCCCGCAGATTCATGCTGAGCAGTTGCGCCGCACCCGTGATCCCGGCAAGCGGGTTCTTGATCTCATGCGCCAGCATTTCGGCCATGCCGATGGCCGATTTCGCGGCACTCTTGACCGAATGGTTCTGCGTCATCCGGCCCGCCAGTTCGCGAGGCGTGATGAGCATGAGCATACAGTCATCGCGGCCCACCAGCGGGGCTATCTGCAGCGCGCATTGCAGTGGGGCGCGCTGGCCGCTGCCGACGTCGATATCGTTGACGAAAAGCGGCGTGCCCGAACTGCGCGCGCGGTCAAAGGCGATCTCGAGCGGGTCGTCCACCGCGATCACATCCCAGACGGGCTGGCCCAGTACCGATTTGGCCGACACGTTGAGGAAGCCTTCCGCGGCGGGGTTCACATCGCGGATACCGTCATCGGCCCCGAT
>NZ_LWEX01000032.1 GCF_001634885.1 Sulfitobacter sp. HI0040
AGTTTCTGGCAAAGGTGGCATCCGACATCAACAAGCCGCAGGGGTTTTCCGTGATCGGTGTGGCGGACACGGCGGCGTTTCTGCGGGACAAGCCGGTCGGCCTGATATGGGGCGTGGGCGCGGTTACCCAGAGCGCGTTGGAAAAAGCCGGTATCCGCACCTTCGCGGATCTGCTGCGCTGGGAAAAGACGGCGCTCATCGCGCGGTTCGGCAGCACCGGAGAGCGCCTGTGGCACCTCGCCCGGGGGCAGGACCACCGTCGCGTCAGCGCCCATGAACCCACGCGCTCCATATCCAACGAGACGACCTTTGCCGAGGATACGGCGGACCGCGAAGCATTGGACGGTCATATCTGGCGCATGTCTCAGAAAGTCGCGGACCGCGCGAAGGAAAAGGGGCTCGCTGGGCGCGTCGTGACGCTGAAACTCAAGACGTCAGACTTCAAGATACTGACGCGTCGCGTCTCCCTGCGCGAACCCACTCAGCTCGCGGATCGGATCTATCGCACGGCGCGGGGCCTCTTCGATCAGGTCGAAGCCCCGGGGCCATTCCGCCTGCTCGGATGCGGGATATCCGAACTCTCCCCCTCGGACGGGGCGGACCTTTCGGGTGATTTGCTGGATCCCGGCGCCGCCCAGCGGGGTAAGGCGGAAAAGGCGACAGACGCGATTCGCAACCGGTTCGGCGACAGGGCGATCGTCAAAGGCCGCGCGCTGCGCTGACGCTATTCGGCTGCCAACGGCACACGTCCCTGCCCGATCCCCGCGATTTCGCCCACGACGTCTTCCAGCGCCCGCTGGACCTTTTCGAAATTCCCGTTGGGCCGGATCAGCGCCTCGTTCATATAGAGGGAGCGGTCGATCTCTATCTGTACCGCGTGCTGGCCGCGTGCGGGGCGTCCGTAGGCCTGGGTGATATAGGCCCCAGCAAAAGGCGCATTGCGCGTCACGGTGAAACCGGCGCGTACGAGGGCCGCCTCCACCCGGTCGACGACCTCTCCGCTGGCGGCGGAACCGAACCTGTCGCCCAAGACGACGTCGGGCCGGCGCACGCCGGAACGTGCGATTCCATCCATCGCCTCGTGGGGCATGGAATGGCAATCGATCAGGATGGCCTGCCCATGCCGGTCATGCGCCCTGTCCAGCAGGCGCTGCAGCATCTCGTGGTAGGGCTTCCAGTAGATCCTGATCCGCCGATGCGCTTCCCATTGGGACATCTTCCCGTTGTAGATGGAGCGGCCATTGGCCACCACTCGCGGGATCACGCCAAGCCCAGAGGCGACGCGCGGGTTGTGCCCCTGCCTGCGCACTCCTTCGATGAGGGCCGGGTCCAGCTCATCCTCTGACCTGTTCATATCCACGAAAGCCCGGGGTGCCCCCGCCTTGATGAAAGCCGCCCCATAGCGCGGTGCACATTCGAACAGATGATCCACAAAGGCGTCTTCCGAGGATCTGATGCTATGTTCGTCCAGCACCGAAGACCGCAGGAAGGAAAACGGGTAATCCCGCCCCGAATGCGGCGACGCGAACACGACGCAGGACCGGTTCTGGTCCGGGTGCAGCACTTCGTAGGCGACCTTCGGCATGGCTGTCCTTCTCGAAAGCGGGTTACAGGTCCATACCGCTTACATAGCGCATGTTTTTCCAAAGCCAAAAGCCCTTGATCATGCTGTCGACTCCTTTTATAGGACCGGAACCGGCGCGGAATTTCGCGCCCCGTTTTTGTTTGGGGCATCGAAGTTTCGCGTTACATAGGGGGTGATTAGCTCAGCGGTAGAGCACTTCGTTGACATCGAAGGGGTCACTGGTTCGATCCCAGTATCGCCCACCACCTGTTTCACTGGCCCGATTGCTTCGGGTCGCCCGCAACCCGGCGCTGGCCCGCGCCACGACATGAGGAGACGACCATGAAGGTTCGCAATTCGCTCCGCTCGCTCAAGAACCGGCATCGCGATTGCCGTGTTGTGCGTCGCAAAGGCCGCGTCTACGTGATCAACAAGACACAGCGTCGGTTCAAAGCCCGTCAGGGCTGAGCCACCGCCAATTCATTCCAAAGGCCGCCCTTCGGGGCGGCCTTTTGCGTTGATAATCATCCCGAAGAACCCACGTTGGGTTGGGAAAACACATTGAGGAAAGGCCCGAATATGACCGACAGTTCCGATTACACCCCGCCCGAGGTCTGGGAATGGGATGCAGAAAGCGGCGGCAAGTTCGCCAACATTAACCGACCGATCGCCGGGCCCACCCACGACAAGGAACTGCAGGTCGGCAAACATCCTTTCCAGCTTTATTCGCTGGCCACGCCCAACGGCGTCAAGGTGACGGTCATGTTCGAGGAACTGCTTGAGGCGGGGCACAAGGATGCCGAATACGACGCGTGGCTGATCGACATCTCCGAAGGTGAGCAATTCGGCTCAGGCTTCGTCGAAGCCAATCCGAACTCCAAGATCCCCGCCTTGATGGACCATTCCGGCGACCAGCCCCAGCGCGTCTTCGAATCTGGCGCGATCCTGCTTTACCTTGCCGAAAAGTTCGATGCGTTCCTGCCAAAGAACCCGGCCGACAGGACCGAGGCACTGAGCTGGCTTTTCTGGCAGATGGGCAGTGCGCCCTACCTCGGCGGCGGTTTTGGCCATTTCTATGCCTATGCGCCGGAAAAATACGAATATCCCATCAACCGTTTCACCATGGAAACGAAGCGGCAGCTTGATGTGCTGAACCGTCGGCTCGCGGATAACGACTATCTCGCCCGGGAATATTCCATTGCCGACATGGCGGTCTGGTCCTGGTACGGGCAACTGGTTCTGGGTCGGCTCTATAGTGCGGCCAAGTTCCTCGATGTGGAATCCTACGAACATGTGCTGCGGTGGGCCAAGCAGATCGACGCGCGCCCGGCCGTGAGCCGTGGTCGCATGGTCAACAAGGCATTCGGCGACGACCTGTCCAAGCAGCTTCACGAGCGTCACGATGCGTCGGACTTCGAACATCGCACGCAGGACAAGCTGCAGAAGGACGATCAGGAATAACCTGACAAAATTTGTCGGAAAGACTTGCAGGGGGTTCGGGAATCTGTTTCTTACTATTTCAGTAAGACAAACCGAAACCCCTGCAAGAGAGCTTTCATGACCCTATTGCGCACGACCTCAACCGCACTTCTGGCCCTTGCCACCGCATTTCCCGCCCTGGCACAGGAAGAACTGAACCTTTATTCATCGCGTCACTACGATACCGATGAACGGCTCTACAGCGACTTTACAGAGCAGACCGGCATCACCATCAACCGCATCGAAGGCAAGGCAGATGAGCTTCTGGCCCGGATGGAAGCCGAAGGCGCGAATTCGCCTGCCGATGTCCTGCTCACCGTCGATACAAGCCGCCTGAAGCGCGCCAAGGATATGGGCCTGCTGCAAGCCATCGAGAGCGAAACGCTCGAAGAGCGGGTGCCCGCGAACCTTCAGGACGATGACAACCAGTGGTTCGGATTGTCCCAGCGCGCGCGGATCATCTTCTACAACAAGGACGCGGTGAAGGAGCCTCCGCAGACTTACCTCGACCTCGCCGATCCTGCCTACAAAGGCCAGGTCTGCATCCGCTCCTCATCCAACGCCTATAACCAGACCCTGTTGGCCGCCATCATCACCCATGAGGGCGAAGAAGCAGCGACGGAATGGGCGAAAGGCGTCGTGGATAACATGGCCCGCGCGCCGCAGGGCGGCGATACCGACCAACTGCGCGGCATCGTTTCGGGCGAATGTGACATCGCGGTCTCCAACTCCTACTACTTTGCACGGGCAATCCGCACCGATGTCGAAGGTGTCAGCGCAGAGATCGACCAGATCGGTTGGGTCTGGCCCGATCAGGAAGGCAACGGCGCCCACATGAACCTCTCAGGCGGCGGTGTGGCAGCCAATGCACCCCACCCCGAGAACGCGAAGAAGTTCCTTGAGTACCTCGCATCCGACTCCGCCCAGAAATACTTCTCCGACGGCAATGATGAATTCCCCGTGGTGGAAGGTGTGGAGCTTGCCCCCTCCGTCGAAAAGCTCGGCAGCTTCAAGGCGGATGACGTGAACCTCTCCGAAGTGGCAGAGAACATCTCTACCGCACAGAAGATTTTCGACTCGGTCGGTTGGGAATAATCGCTGGTTAAGCTGAGTACCGACATGCGCCGTCCCTTCGGGGGCGGCGTTTTCGCATTGGCGCCCCGTTCAGCGTTGGCGACCAACCTGACGGCAGATCAGGATCACCGGCAGCAGCCCCATCGCCACGATCACGAGGCTCGGGACGGCGGCACCGTCCAGCCGCTCATCACTGGCAAGGCGATAGGCCTGAACGGCGAGCGTGTCGTAGTTGAAGGGCCGCATGATCAGCGTGGCGGGAAGCTCCTTCATCACATCGACAAAGACGATCAGCAGCGCAGTCAGCAGGCTGGGTGCGAGTATGGGCAGGTGGACGCGGCGCAGCGTGCCCACGGGGGTCTGACCCAGCGACCGCGCGGCGGCATCCATGTTCGCATGGACCATCGCCTGCCCGCCCTCATAGGCGCCCAGTGCCGCCGCGAGGAACCGAACCAGATAGGCGGTCACCAGCAGCCAGATGGATCCCGTAATCAACAACCCGGTGGAATAGTCGAAGGTGGCGCGCATCCATGCGTCCAAAGCGTTGTCAAAGGCCGCGAAGGGCACCAGCAGCCCCACCGCGATCACCCCGCCCGGCACGGCATACCCCAGCCGCGCGACGTATCCGGCTGTATGCGAAACAGGTCCGGGGCGCAGCCGCTGGAAGAAACCGACGCTGATCGCCGCCAGTACCGTCAGCAGTGCTGCAACACCGGCCAGAGTGACGGAGTTGCGGATAAAGCCGAGATAGCGCGGGCTCAGCAGGTTCTGTTCAGACCCGATTCCCATCGAAAGCAGAATGCCCACGGGCAAGAGCGCGCCAAGCAACACCGGAATCCCACAGGCCGCAAAGGCTGCAGCCCCCTGCCAGCCCCGTAGCCGGACAGGCTGCATGGCCTGCGTGCGCCGGGCCGGATCATGGTATTTCGCCCGTCCGCGCTGCACCCGCTCCAGCATGGCGAGCAGCAGCGCGAAGCTAAGCAGACAGAGCGCGAGTTGCGCCGCCGCGGCCCGGTCGAACAATGAAAACCAGCTTGTATAAATGCCGGTCGCAAAGGTCTGGACGCCGAAATAGGCGACCGTCCCGAAGTCTGCGATCGTCTCCATCACCGCGAGCAGCACGCCCCCGGCGATTGCGGGGCGGGCCAAAGGCAGGCTCACCTTGAAGAACGCGGCCCATGCGCTCGACCCCAGCGCCCGGGCTGCCAGAAAGGTGGTACCGCTTTGCTGCAGGAACGCCGCCCGCGCCAGCAGGTAGACATAAGGATAAAGCACGAAGATCAGCATGGCGGCGGCACCGCCAACCGACCTGATTTCGGGGAACCAGTAATCCCGGGGGCCCCACCCCGTCACATCCCGCAGCACCGACTGTACGATGCCGGGATGGTCCAGTACCTGTGTATAGGCGTATGCGAGCACATAGGCCGGAAAGGCCAAGGGCAGCACCAGCGCGACTTCCAGCACCTTCGCGCCGGGAAACCGGGTCATCGTGACCAGCCAGGCAGTGCCAACCCCGGTGATCAGCGTCCCGGCCCCCACAAGCCCCACGAGGATCAATGTCGTGACAACGTAGCGCCCGAGAACCGTGTTGATCAGATGTTCGACGGTCGAGGTCCCGCCGCTGATGGCTGCGATCACCACCGCAAGCATCGGCAACGCACAGATGACCGCAACGAAGATGGCGGTGGCCGCCAGCCCTCGCAGACCGTCACGCGCCCGCTGGCGGGGCGCTTCCATATCGGGAGAAGACACGCTCATGCGCCCTCTTTCTTCCATTTTGCCGGAAGATGCCAGAAGCAGCAGGGTCGCAGCACTGCCAGATCACGTAAAACCGAGGTGGCTTACCCCCCGCATCACGAAGGGCCGACCATGCGCTAACAGTCAGAGCGGTCAGTCATAGCTGCGCTGGTCCTCGATCACCAACCCGTCCTTCGGCAAGCTTCCAGGTGCGACGATCTCGATCTGGCCCTTCAGCTTCAAAAGCTGGGATACCGACTGGGCATAGGCATCGCTGTTGTCGGCGGGCGATTCGATGCGAACCGTCATCTGGTCCTGTTCGCCACTGCGGCTGGCCACAACGCGGACACGGGTGATCTCTTCGTGCTGGGCGACCAAGGCGGCGACCTGCTCGGGCCGCACGAACATGCCCTTGATCTTCGTTGTCTGGTCCGCGCGACCCATCCAGCCCTTGATGCGCATGTTGGTCCGGCCACAGGGGCTTTCCCCTTTCATCACGGCGGAAAGATCGCCCGTAGCAAAACGGATCAGCGGATAATCCGGGTTCAGCGTCGTCACGACCACTTCGCCCACCTCGCCCTCAGGCACGGGGTTGCCGGTGCCGGGCGTCACGATCTCGAGGATGACACCTTCGTCCACGATCATCCCCTCCATCGCCTCGCTTTCATAGGCGATGTTGCCGAGGTCCGCCGTGGCATAACACTGCATGCAGCGAATGCCCCGGTCCGCGTAATAGCTGCGCAAGGAGGGGAAGAGCGCCCCGCCCCCGACGGCGGCCTTCGTGATGCCGAGGCTCACCCCCATCTGGTCCGCTTTCTCCAGTATCACCTTCAAGTAATCGGGCGTCCCGGCGTAGGCGGTGGCGCCGATGTCGCGGGCGGCGGCCACCTGCAGTTCGGTCTGGCCGGTTCCCGCGGGGATGACCGTCGCCTGGACCGCGCGCGCGCCCGATTCGAACATCGCGCCCGCAGGGGTCAGGTGGTAGCCAAAACAATTCTGGACGATATCTTGCGCCCCGATCCCCACCGCGTGAAGAAACCGCCCCATCCGCCACCAGTCGGGCGCATCGCTCGACGGTTCATAGATGGGACCCGGCGACTGGAACACATGGGTAAACTCATGCGCGGGTTTCGTCGTATAGCCCCCGAAGGGCGGATTCTTGGCCTGCGCAGCACTCAGGTCCGACTTTCGCAGCACGGGGAGTGCGGCCAGATCGGCAACCGAGCGGATATCCGAAGCGGGCAAATCGGCCAACGTTCCCTCATAGCCAGCCAAGGACCGGGCTCGTGTGATCTGCTCCGGCAGGGCGCGGGCCAGATCATCGGCGCGGGCCTCGGCGCTGCGACGCTCCAACGCGTCGTACGGGGAAGTCTTGGACATGGGCTCACTCACATTGCGGAAGGCCAGAAAGGATGCGTCGTCGGGGGGGCGCCTTAGCTCAGCCAGCGCTTGCGGCGGCGATAGGACCGCACATCGCGGAATGACTTGCGCCCCTCGTCCGACATGCCGAGGTAGAATTCCTTGACGTCCTGGTTTTCCCGCAGGTCCGCGGCCGGGCCGTCCATCACGACGCGACCGGATTCAAGGATGTATCCGTAATGGGCAAACCGCAGGGCGACGTTGGTATTCTGCTCTGCCAAGAGAAAGGTCACACCTTCCTTTTCGTTCACCGATTTGACGATCTCGAAAATCTGTTCGACGAGCTGCGGCGCCAGACCCATGCTGGGTTCGTCCAGCAGAATCGTCTCCGGCCGGGACATCAGGGCGCGCCCGATGGCACACATCTGCTGTTCCCCGCCAGAGGTATAGCCCGCTTGCGACCGACGCCGCTCGCGCAGGCGGGGAAAATAATCGTAGACCATTTCAAGGTCTCTCTGGATCGCGGCCTTGCCATCGTTGCGGGTATAGGCACCGGTCAGAAGGTTTTCCTCCACGGTGAGGTGCTCGAAGCAATGGCGGCCTTCCATGACCTGCACGACACCGCGCTTCACGGTCTCGGCGGGATCGGTATGCTGTATCGGCTCACCACGATACTTGATGGAGCCTTTCGTGACTTCGCCCCGCTCCGAGGCCAGAAGCCCGCTGATCGCTTTCAGCGTTGTGGTCTTGCCAGCACCGTTTCCCCCGAGGATGGCGGTAATGCCCCCCTTGGGCACATTCAGGCTCACGCCCTTCAGAACGAGGATCACGTGGTTGTAGATCACCTCGATATTGTTCACCTCGAGAACGTTCTCGGTGACGGCTTCATTCGCTACGGGCGCAGTATCCAGCATCTGGCAGACCTTCGTTCATCGAGTGGAAAGACCCGGCCGGCGCTGTGCCGGCCGGGTCCTGTTGGTTTAGCTGCAGGTGTTCTCGATGTTGTTCTCGGACGCATATGCGCTCGAGTCCTCATCGATCAGCGGCTGGATCACGTCCTGATCGGACTGCATGAAATCGCTGACAAGCTTCCATTCCTGCGCTTCCGCGTCCCACTGGGTGACGGCGACGAAGCCGTTTCCGCCGTGGTTCTCACAGGACACCTGGAACTCAGGCCCGAAGTTCGGCAGGCCCAGTTCGGCCATCTTCGCCTCGGTGATGTTCAGGTTCTCCATGCCGTCGCGCATCTGGCTTGCGGTGATTGCGGACGTGCCGTGAATCTCCTGCGCGGTTTTCGCAGCTTCCGCCACGAGCATCGCGGCATAGACGCCCCGGTTGTAGAGGACCGTACCCGTCTGATCGCCGTTACCGGCGGCTTTGCCCGCGTCATAAACGTATTTCTGCAGGTCGTCGTAGAGCGGATAGTCGCTGCCCACGTTGTGGAACGTCAGCGCTTTGTAGCCATCGGCCTTGTCACCCGCAGGCAGAACGTCGTTCTCCGAACCGGACCACCAGATGCCGATGAACTTGTCCATCGGGAAGCGGATATTGGCGGCTTCCTGAACGGCGACCTGGTTCATCACGCCCCAGCCGTACATGATCACGTAGTCCGGCTTGTCGCGACGGATCTGCAGCCACTGGCTCTTCTGTTCCTGACCGGGGTGATCCACCGGTACTTCGACCAATTCGAAACCGTGCTTTTTGCTCAGCTCCTGCAGGGTGCGGATCGGCTCCTTGCCGTAGGCGGAGTTGTGATAGACCAGCGCGATCTTCTTGTCGCTGATGTCGCCGCCTTCCTCTTCGAGGATATGCTTGATCGCGACCGAGGCCCCGTCCCAGTAGTTCGCCGGGAAGTTGAAGACATGGCTGAAGGTGGCGCCGTTCTTCGCTGATGTCCGGCCCAGACCGGATGTCAGCATCGGAATGTCATCTGCCGTGACCTTGGGGATCAGCTGGTAGGTGATACCGGTGGACAGCGGCTGATACACTAGGGCGCCTTCGCCCTTGGTGGATTCGTAGCACTCGACGCCCTTCTCTGTGTTGTAGGCCGTCTCGCACTCCGGCACGCGGGTCATCTCGCCGCCGATACCGCCGTCGCGCTCGTTCAGCAGCGTGAAATAATCGGCATAGCCATCGGCGAAGGGGATGCCGCCAGCCGCGTAGGGGCCGGTCCGGTAGCTCAGCGACGGAAAGACAAGCTCCGCCATCGCCGGCGCACCCGCCGTCATGAGGGCCGCGACGGCCATCGTGCCCAGTTTCATTTTCAATCTCATCGGTGTTTCCTCCCTTGGATATTATCCGATAGTGCCGGGATGATCCGGCTATGATGATGGGCGGGCTGTACCCCGCCTCATGTTGGATCGTCCCCTAGTGCGGGAACGGCCACAATCTCAGTTTCTCCTTGGCCACGCGCCAAAGCTGCGCCAGCCCGTGCGGTTCCGCGATCAGGAAGACGATGATCAGCGCCCCGACGATCACAAGCTGCAGATGCGCCACGATATCCGTGGGCCATCCCAGCCAGTCCACTCCGACGATCTTCAAGAGCACCGGCAACAGCACAAGGAAGGCGGCCCCGGCGAAAGAGCCGAAGATGGACCCCAACCCTCCGATGATGATCATGAAGAGCACAAGGAACGATTTGGTGATGCCGAAGACCTCGCCCACCTCGACCGCGCCGAGGTAGATCGCGAAAAAAAGCGCCCCCGAGATGCCGATGAAGAACGATGAGACGGCAAAGGCGGTCAGTTTGGCGCGCAGCGGGTTCACCCCGATGATTTCCGCCGCGATGTCCATGTCGCGGATCGCCATCCACTTCCGCCCGACCGAACCGCGCGTCAGGTTGCGCGCGACGATGGCCGAGAAGATCGTGAAGATCAGGCAAAAGGTATAGGTGGCCCAGGCCTGGGTATTGGCCCCCGTGATCAGGATCCCGAAGGTATCCCGCTCGGGCGCGGAGATCTGGCCCGAAGCCGAGTAGTTGTAGAACCACGGCACCCGGTTGAAGAGCCAGACCAGAAAGAACTGCGCCGCCAGCGTCGCCACGGCGAGGTAGAACCCCTTGATCCGCAGCGACGGCAGGCCGAACAGAACCCCGACGCCGGCGGTGATGACACCAGCCAGCAGGACGTGGATGAACATGCTGACATCCGGAAAGGCCGTCATCAGCTTGTAGCTCGCATAGGCACCCACCGCCATGAACCCCCCGGTTCCAAGGCTCACCTGACCGCAATATCCCACCAGAATGTTCAGCCCGATTGCCGCGATGGCATATATCAGGAAGGGCATGAACAGCGAGTTCACCCAATAGTCGTTAACAACGAAGGGAATGACGAACAGCGCCACGAACAGCACCGCGTAGTAGCGATAGCGGTCGAACTTGATCGGAAAGGTTTGCTGATCCTGCGCGTAGGTGGTGCTGAAATCGCCGGCTTCACGATAGAACATCGGACCGCTCCCTTATCTTCCAAATGGTATCAAATCCCGGGGTCCGGGGCAGCGCCCCGGCGGGTTCGTGCTGTTCAAACCCGTTCAATGATCTTCTCCCCGAAAAGGCCCTGCGGACGGAAAACAAGGAACACCAGCGCCAGCATGTAGGCGAACCAGTTCTCGGTGGCACCGCCAAGGAACGGCGCCCCGATCAGGAACTCGAAAAGCTTTTCGCCAACCCCGATGATCAGCCCGCCGACGATGGCGCCCGGGATGGAGGTGAACCCCCCCAGCATCAGCACCGGCAAGGCCTTCAACGCGATGAGCGAAAGCGAGAACTGCACGCCCGACTTGGTACCCCACATGATCCCGGCCACGAGGGCCACGAAACCCGCGAGCGACCAGACAAGGATCCAGATGAAGTTGAGCGAAACACCCACCGACAGCGCGGCCTGATGGTCGTCCGCCACGGCGCGCATGGCACGGCCCTGTTTGGTATACTGGGCGAAGAGCACCAGTACGATCACCAGCACGGCTGCCACGATGGAGGCGATGATGTCGAGGTTGTCGATGAAGAAGCCGTAGCCCGTGAGGTTGAAGGTCGCTTCGTCGATTGTCGCGTTGATCCCCTGCGGCAATCCCACGTCCAGCGTCTTGATTTCGCTCCCCCACATCAGGTCGCCGACACCTTCGAGGAAATAGGCCAGTCCGATCGTCGCCATGAAAAGGATGATCGGCTCCTGCCCGACCAGATGCCGGAAGACGAACCGCTGCACCATCCACGCGAGCGCGATCATCACGAGCATTGTCACCACAATTGCCACAAGGCTGTTCACCTTCCACCCGAAGTAATGGATATCGGTGCCGAAAATCGCGTTGATCAAGTGGTAGAAGGGAACCTGCCCGTCGATGATCCCCACGAGCGTAAGCGCGGCAAACAGCGCCATGACGCCCTGCGCGTAGTTGAAGATGCCCGAGGCCTTGTAGATCAGCACGAAGCCCAGCGCGACCAGTGCATAAAGGACGCCGGCCATGAGGCCGTTCAGGAACACCTCGATGGTGAATGCCAGTTGTTCAGGCATGTTCGCCCCCTTTGTTTCCCTGCCTCATCGCGTCAGTCATGGGCCACCCCCAGATAGGCGTCGATCACGTCCTGATTGTTGCGCACCTCTGCCGGTGTGCCGTCCCCGATCTTCTTGCCGTAGTCCATCACCACCACCCGGTCGGAAAGGTCCATGACCACGCCCATGTCATGTTCGATCAGCGCGATGGTGGTGCCGAATTCGTCATTCACATCAAGGATGAAGCGGCTCATGTCCTCCTTTTCCTCGACGTTCATGCCCGCCATGGGCTCGTCCAGCAAAAGGATCGTCGGTTCCGCGGCCAGCGCGCGCGCCAGTTCCACGCGCTTCTTCAAACCGTATGGCAACCGCGCGACGGGCGTCTTGCGGATCGCCTGAATTTCGAGAAAGTCGATGATCCGCTCCGCGACCTCGCGGTTTTCAATCTCTTCGCGTTCGGCTTTGCCCTTCCAGATCGACTGCCAGAACATGCCGGTCTTCATATGGGTAAGCCGCCCGGTCATCACGTTGTCCAGAACGGACATGCCTTCGAAAAGGGCGATGTTCTGAAAGGTCCGGGCGATGCCCTGTTCGGCCACCTGATAGGGTTTCATCGGCGGGCGGCGGCTGCCCTTGTACCAGACCTCGCCTTCCTGCGGGACGTAGAAGCCGCTGATGACATTCAGCATGGAGGACTTGCCAGCACCGTTCGGCCCGATGATCGCGCGGATTTCTCCTTCGCGGATATCGAAAGAGATATCCTTGATCGCCTCCACCCCGCCGAAACGCAGGGTGATGTTCTTCATCTCCATCACCACCGGGCCAATGGTGCGACCGTCCTCGGTGGTGTAGCTCTCGGTCTGGTCAAGCAAATCGCAACCCCCTGAAATTTAACGGATAGGTCATCCGGGATTGGTGTTTATTCAAAGAGAATATGCGCGGTCGTCTGGCTATAGTCATTCCGCGGCCATCTTCTGCGCCGTTGGCCAGACCTTGGCGTCGCGCACCTCTAGCGTCGCCTTGATGCTGCCCTTGCGCCCGTCTTCATAGGTCACTTCCGTTTCGGTGCTGACCTTGTCGGACCCGTCATAAAGCGCGGTGATGATGTCGTGGTACTTTTCCTCGATGATCTTGCGCCGGACCTTCCGCGTCCGCGTCAGCTCTCCATCATCCGCGTCCAGTTCCTTGTGCAGAACGACAAAGCGGTGGACCTGACAGCCCGAAAGCATTTCGTCCTGCGCCACGGATTCATTGACCTGTTCCACATGGCTCTGGATCGTGTCCATCACCTGCGGGTGGCGCGCCAGTTCCTGATAGGAGGCATAGCCGATGTTGTTCCGCTCGGCCCAGTTGCCCACCGCCGTGAGGTCGATATTGATAAAGGCGGTGCATTCTTCTCTGCCGTTTCCAAAAACAACGGTTTCCAGAATATTGGGGAAGAACTTCAGCTTGTTTTCCACGTATTTGGGCGCAAAGAGCCGCCCGTCCGCCATCTGGCCCACATCCTTGGCCCGGTCGATGATCCGCAGGTGTCCGGTTTCTTCCTCGATGAAGCCCGCGTCGCCCGTGGCGACCCAGCCTTCGGCGTCCTTTGTGCTCTGCGTGCTTTCGGGGTTCTTGTAGTATTCGACGAACACCCCGGGGCTGCGGTAGAAAACCTCCCCGTTGTCGGCGATCTTCAACTCGACGCCGGGGCAGGTGACGCCCACGGTATCGCTGCGCACCTCGCCATCGGGCTGCGCGGTGATAAAGACGGTCGCCTCGGTCTGGCCGTAGAGCTGTTTCAGGTTGATCCCCAGCGAGCGATAGAAATCGAAGATCTCGGGCCCGATCGCCTCTCCCGCGGTATAGCCCACCCGCACCCGGCTGAAGCCGAGCGTATTTTTCAGCGGCCCATAGATCATCAACTCGCCCAGCGCATATTTGGCACGGTCGGCAAAGCTGACCTTCTTGCCGTCGAGTATCGCGGGGCCGACCTTGCGCGCGTGCGCCATGAACGTGTCGAACAGCTTCTTCTTGAAGCGGCTCGCATCCTCCATGCGGATCATCACGTTGGTCAGCTGGGTTTCGAACACGCGCGGCGGCGCGAAATAATAGGTCGGCCCGATCTCTCGCAGGTCGACATGCATCGTGTCGGCGCTTTCCGGGCAGTTCGTGCAAAAGCCGGTCCACATCGCCTGCCCCACCGAGAAGATGAAATCCCCCACCCATGCCATGGGCAGATAAGCAAGGATGTCATCCGTCTGGCGCAGGTTGTCGAACTCTGACGAAGAACGCGCCGTTTCGATGATATTGCGGTTGGACAGCACGACGCCCTTGGGCTTTCCGGTCGTGCCCGAGGTATAGAGCATCACGCCCCGGCTGTCGTAGTTCAACCGGGCCTGACGGGCCTCCATCTCTTTCAGGTGCTGATCGCGCGTCTTGCGGCCCAGCTCCTGTACGGCGGTGTACTGATCCAGTTTGGAATGGTCGTATTTACGCAACCCGCGCGGATCGAGGTAAATCATCCGCTCGAAATCCGGCAGCTGGTCACGCACCTCGATCACCTTGTCGACCTGCTCCTGATCGCCGACGATCACGAAGCGCGCTCCGCAATGGTTGAGGACGTAAGCCATCTCTTCGGCGTTTGCGTCCTGATAAAGCGGCACGGGAACGGCGCCCGTCATCTGCGCGGCGACCATCGCCCAATAGAGGTATGGACGGTTGCGGCCGATGACGGCGACGAAATCGCCCTCTTCGATGCCAAGCTCCATCAGCCCAAGCGCGAGAGCTTCGACTTCGTCGCGGGTCTGCGACCACGTCCAGCTCTGCCAGATCCCGTATTCCTTTTCGCGGTAAGCAGGCGCTTTCGCATACTCAGTTGCGTTGCGATGCAACAGCGCCGGTACGGACTGCGGTCCGTCGGCACGCTTCAGCGGCGTTGCCAAGTCTGTATCCTCCCCTTGCCCGTCTTTTGCGGGCCCGATCGCTCATGCGATTCCGATATCGCACAAGGATGTCGAAAGAAGCCTGTACGTCAACTTTTTCCTGAAGTTTTCAGAAACCTTGCGAATTGTTACAGGGTCAGATTGCCCGCAAAAGCAATCCGCCAGCAGCGATGAAGATCACCAGCCCCGCTGCAATTTCGACCATCGGCAATACCGTGCGGGCCAGCGTGGCAGAGCAAGCCCCGCCCAGAATTCCGCCCCGCAGGCCAATCGCCCCCGTGCCGACCGCGACAGTCACAGTGGCAGTGCCCAGCGCCATCGCCACGGCCCCGGCCAGCCCGGCTGTCGCAATGCCCATTTGCCATGTCACGATCAGAACGAAGAGCGCCCCGGTACAGGGCCGCATCGCAATGCCGCCGATCAGCAAGGCCGCTTCGCGCAGCCCCCGAAGACGCGAAAGCTCTTCCGCGGTGGGGCCGTGCCTGTGGCCGCAGTCACCACAGACAGCGCCCCCGTGATGCTCTTGATGTTGCCCGGCCTCCCGCCAACGCCCAAGCCCGCGCAGGACCAGCCATCCACCGATCAGGACAATCGCGCCATAGCTGACAGGCGCCATCACATCTTCGGCAACGCCGATCAGCTTTTCGCGTCCCAATGAAAAGATCCAGATACCGCCATAAACCAGCAGGATCGCCGTCACCGCCTGACCAAGGCTCGACAACAGCGAAATCAACGCGAGCCGGCCCATCGCCACCTTGCGGCCCAGCCCGTAGCCGCCGATCAGCACCTTGCCGTGGCCGGGGCCTGCCGCGTGGAAAAAGCCATAGGCAAAACACGCCCCCAACAGCAGCCAAAGCGCATCGGCCTGCCCCGCACGAATGCCCCGCAAGGTCAGGGCGATGTCATTCTGGAATTCCCGCTGGGCCGCCGCGGCCCACCGGGCGAGGCCATCGAAGCCACCGCTCAGCCACAGCCCAGCCAGCAGGAGCGCCGCCGCCGCCAATGCGATGCTCAGCCCCCGGCGCATGTAATCCGCACCTCCGTGGCAAAGGCCCGGCCCATATCGCCCAGACCGAGTTCAGCTGGATCCTCCGCCGCATCGACGGCGAGCAGTTTGTCCTGCATCTCGCTCAGCGCATCGTCCATCTTGGGCGGGGTGAGCGCGACGTCGCATTCGGCTGCGCCCGTCACTGTGACCGGCAGCGTCACATCGTAGGCGGTGTAATAGGTGGGGTCATAGGGCAGAAGCGTCAGTGTTTCCCCCGCAAGGTTGGGCTGTTCGGCCACATCGCGCTGATGCGTGGTGATGATCCGGCCCTCCCGCATTTGCGCCGTAGGTGCGATCGGGCGCGACAGCGTCAGGTCGCCCCCGCCAAGCCGCGCGACAAGGTCGCCTGCGAAACCCGGATCCCAATTGGCATCGAACCCCGTCAACTCCGATTGCTCGGCTTCGGTAAGAACCATGTCCCCGTCGGGATCGAGCCCCATGTCTTCCGTGATCAGCAAAGAATAGAAGGCATCATAGGCCCACGTCACCTTTACCTGCGTCAGCTTGCCGCTTTCATCGGTGATGAGTTCGATACCGGTGTCCACGAAGACATGCGGATGCGCCCAGCCCGCAATAGGGCTTACCAGCGCCAGCAGTAGTGTCACGGGCAAGTGTCTCATGCAGTGTGAATACCCCCGGTCCGCTACGCTTTCAATCCGCGGGCCGGTCCCGCCGACGCTGGTGCGCGAAGTTCCGCGATGGTATCTCTCCGCGCAGGAGGGGCATGTGCAACAGGTGGACGATCAGACCAAGGCGTTGACGGCGGCAGGGCTGAACCTGATCGCGCAGGCGCTGACGATCTACGATCAGGACCTGCGGCTGGTGGTATCCAACGCTCCTTTCCAGCAAATGTTCGATCTGCCCTCCACCCTCGTTACCCCCGGCGCACCTTTCGAGGATACGATCCGTCATCTCGCCAGCCGGGGGGAATACGGCACGGTAGAGGATATCGATGCCTTCGTCGCCGAACGCGTGGAACAGGCGCTTGCCTTTCTGCCGCACTACATGGAACGGACCCGCGCCAATGGGCGCACCATCAGTGTCGAAGGCTCCCCCCTGCCGCAGGGGGGCTGGGTGACAGTCTATACCGACATTACCCGGACCAAACAGCAGGAAGCGCTGCTGCGGGCCAGATCGGACGCGCTGTCGGATCAGGTTCTCGCCCATAGTGAGGAACTGGCGGCGACCAACCGGCAGCTTGCCGCCATGATCACCCGTCTCGAAGAGACCAAGCGTCAGTTGACCGACAGCGAATCGCGCATGCGGCTGACCACCGAAATGGTGCCCGCCCATATCGCGCACCTCGATGCCTCGGGGCATTACACCTATTCGAACCGCCGCCTGAACGAGGTTATGCCGGGCCGCCCCGCCTCCATCATCGGGCTGCATATCCGGGAAGTGCTGGGCGAGGCTGGTTTTGCCTGTGTGGAAGAACCCTTGGCCAAGGCCTTCGCCCGGGTCGCGTCGACCTTCGAATTCACGGATGAACTCAGCGCCCGGCGTATCCGGGCCGCCTTTACGCCCGATACCCGCGGTGGCGTCTACATCATGTCGATGGACGTCACCGAAGAAACCCAGACCCGTGTAGCCCTGCAGCAGACGCGCAAACGCGAAATCGCGGCGCAGACGGTCTCTGGCCTGGCGCATGACTTTTCGAACCTGCTGACAATCATCCTTGGCATGCAGTCCAAGCTGGGCCGCCTGCCCGCCCTGCCCCGGGACGCCGCTGCATTGGTCGACGGCACGCTGGCAGCGGCGCGGCGCGGCGGGCACCTGCTGAGCGCCATCGCCGACATGACGGGGCCCCGCCCCCAGCGGCCCGGCGCCGTCGATCTGGACAACCTGCTGCGCGACATTCGCCTGCTCGCCGCATCCAACCTGCCCAAGGACGTTTCCTTCGCCGCGCTGAACGAAGCCCCCGGCGTGACCGTATTGCTCGACCCCGGGCAGGTGCAGGACGGATTGCTGAACCTCGTTTTGAATGCCCGGGACGCATGCGGCGCGGCGGGCCGGATCGAATTGCGCCAGCGGCTGGTCCATGACACCTGGGTCGAATGGGTGGTGGAAGACAGCGGCGCCGGGTTCTCGGACCGCGCGCTGATCCACGGCACCGATCCCTTCTTCACCACCAAGGGCACCGAAGGCACCGGCCTCGGGCTTTCGATGGTCTATGACATGGCGCGGTCCGCCGGGGGCAGCCTGCGGTTGGAGAACGCCCCCGACGGGGGCGCGCGGGTTACCATGCGGCTGCCCTATCGTCTGCCGATGCCCGAAACCGCCGGCCTCGTCCTGCTGGTGGAGGACCGGGACGATCTGCGCGCCCTTGTACGCGACATGCTGATGCAACTCGGCCATTCCGTCATCGAAGCGGCCAGCGCGGATGAGGCGATGGCGCTGATTGCCGACCTTCCCGACATCGCGCTCGTCCTCTCCGACGTGCAACTCGAAGGCGAGGCAACCGGCATCGACCTTGCACATCGTCTGGCCGGGCAAATGCCGCTGGTGCTGATGACCTCGCTTCCGGAACAGCATGACCTGTTCCGCGCGGCGCAGAAGGCCGCCACGGTGCTGCGCAAACCCTTCGGGGCGGCCGACCTCGCCTTGCTCATCACGCCAAAGGATTCCGACGCCGCATGACCCGCCCCCTTGTCACCATACTGGACGACGAACCCGCCATCCGAACCATGTTGGGGGATGCGCTGGAAGAAGCGGGCTTCGAAACCCAGCGCTTCGGCCGTGCACGCGCTTTCGAGGCCGCCCTCGCACAGCGAACCCCGGATGTCTGCCTCGTCGATCTCAGCCTACCGGACAGCGACGGGCTGACGCTGGTGCATCGGCTGGCCCTCGAACGGGGGGCCATCGTCATCATCATATCGGGCCGGGCCGAAGTGCAGGACCGGGTCACGGGTCTGGAGCTTGGGGCCGACGACTACATCATCAAACCGTTCGATCCGTCCGAAGTCGTGGCACGGGTGCGCGCGCGGCTGCGCAGTACGCAACCCGTGCACCAGCAGGGCACCAGCGCCTCCTTCGCCGGATGGACAGCCCATTTCGACCGCTACGTCCTTGAAGACGCCAGCGGTGCCGAAACTCCCTTTTCCCATGCGGAAGGCGAGGTGCTGCGCCTCTTTGTCGAAGCGCCGCGCAGGCTCATCAGCAGGGCCCAGATGCAGGAAAGCCTTGGCGGGGCGGCCTCCGAAGGCTTCGACCGGGCCATGGATGTTCGTATCAGTCGGCTGCGAACGAAGCTACGGGAAGACCCGAAAAACCCGCAACTGATCAAAACAATCTATGGCGCGGGCTATATCTTTCTCGGTGATGTGAGCTGGAGCTGAAGCGCCTCAGCGCGCACCCGAAGCCGCCACTGCCCGCGCCAGAACCTGCGTGGCGGTGACCAGATCATCCTCCGCCGTGTCTTCTTCGAACGCATGGCTGATCCCGTTGATGGACGGCGCGAACAGCATCGCCACTGGCAGCAGCTTGGACACATTGGTCGCGTCATGCAGCGCACCGGAAGGCATCCGGCGCCACTGGCCGGGCACCTCGTCTTCGGCGGCGGCGCAAAGCGCGTCGCGCAGTTGTGCGTCCATCGCAACGGGTTCAAGGCCCAGCATCTGCCCGAAACTTACCTCCATCCCCCGTTCGGAAGCGACTTCATCGGCGAGTTCGCGGATGATCTTCTCCATCCGGTGCAAACGGTCACTATCCGCGTCGCGCCACTGCATGGAAAATACCGCCCGACCCGGCACGATCGAAGAGGCATTGGGCGTCAATGACACATGCCCGATGGTCCAGACGGTGCGCGGCGTCACGACATTGCGCAGCCGTTCGTTGAGCGCGGAGTTAAAGGCGGATACGGCCTGAAACGCATCGCGGCGCACTGCCATGGGCGTCGTACCTGCATGGTTCTGCTGCCCATCGAACGTGATCTTCATGTCACGGATGCCGACGATGTCGGTGACCACGCCGACCTTTTCCCCCGCGTTGTCGAGATTCGGGCCCTGTTCGATGTGAAGCTCCACGAAACCCGTGAAATGCTCGGCGGAAACGGGGCCTGTCACCATGTCTACCATACGCGCACGCGCATCTGCCAGCGGCACGCCCGCGTGATCTTCCAATGCATCCGCTTCTCCGAGGGTCAGATGCCCTGCCCAGACGGCGCTTCCTGTCGTGACACCGAACCGGCCCTCTTCATCCTGAAAGGACACCACGGAAACGGCGGGCCCGCCTGCTTCGACTGCGGCACGGGCGACTTCCAGCGCCGCGATCACCCCCAGCGCCCCGTCAAGCCACCCGCCCTGCGGCTGGCTGTCGGAATGCGACCCCAAGAGGAGCGACCGACCCGGCGCAATCCCGAACATATTCCCCATCTCGTCGACCTCGACGCGCAGACCGGCCTCTTCCATTCGGCCCGCAAGCCAGCGCCGCGCCTCTATGTCAGGCTCGGAATAGGCAGGCCTTACCACACCTTTGCCAACCCCTGCGGCACCGAACCGGCGAAGCGCATGCAGATCGGCGAGAAAACGGTCGGGGTCGATGTTCATGGGAAAGGTCCTGTTCTGGCGATATTTCAAAGGTCGCGGCGGCACCGGTCAATCGCCAGTGCCGCCGCTGCGCCAGATCACGCCAAATCCCGGTGGCTATCAACCCCCGGCGCGGGCCTATTCCGCGGCCACGCGATTCCCCGCCGCCTCGACCTTGACGGCAGAGAACTTGAATTCCGGAATCTTGCCATAGGGATCGACCGCCGGGTTGGTCAGGATGTTGGCTGCCGCTTCCACGTAAGCGAAAGGCAAGAACACCATGTCGGGGGCAACCGCGCGATCCTCCCGCGCCATGATCTCGATCATGCCGCGCTTCGTGCTCAACCGGACGTGTTCTCCCGGAGCCACGCCCAGCTTGCGCAAGGTAGAAGGATGCAACGAGCAGTTCGCCTCCGGCTCCAGCCCGTCCAGCACCGTTGCACGGCGGGTCATCGACCCGGTGTGCCAATGCTCCAGTTGCCGGCCCGTGGTGAGGATCATGGGATATTCGGCATCCGGCACGTCATCGGGTGCCACGATCGCGGCCGGTGTAAACTTGGCCCGCCCCTCGGGCCGGGGGAAACCATCGCCGAAGACGATGGGCTGGCCCGGGTCCGTCTCGCTGAGCGATGGATAGGTCACCGCATTCTCGCGCTCCAGCCGGTCCCAAGTGATGTTGTCGAGCGAGCGCATGTTGCGCTTCATCTCCGCGAAAACATCCGCGGGGCTCTCATAGGTCCAGCCAAGTCCCAGACGTTTGGCCAATTCGACCTCGATCCACCAATCCTCGCGCGCTTCGCCCGGGGGTGCCAGCGCCGGGCGGCCCATCTGCACCTGACGATTCGTATTTGTCACGGTGCCCGACTTCTCCGCGAAGGCAGAGGCCGGCAGGATCACGTCGGCATAATTGGCCGTCTCGGTAATGAAGATATCCTGCACCACAAGGTGATCGAGCTTTGCCAACGCATCGCGCGCATGTTCCACGTCAGGGTCGGACATGGCGGGGTTCTCGCCCAGCACATACATGCCGCGGATATCCCCGTCATGCACGGCATCCATGATCTCTGTCACCGTCAGGCCCTTTTCGGCGCTGAAATCCTCACTGCCCCAGACCTCCGTAAAGGCGGAGCGGACGCCATCGTCGGTGACGCTTTGGTAATCCGGCAGGAACATCGGGATAAGCCCCGCATCGCTCGCCCCCTGCACGTTGTTCTGCCCCCGCAGCGGGTGCAGACCCGCACCGGGCCGCCCGATCTGGCCGGTCATCAGGGCCAGAGAGATCAGGCAGCGCGAATTATCGGTGCCGTGGATGTGCTGGCTGATGCCCATCCCCCAGAAGATCATGGCAGCGTTTGCCCCGGCAAAGGTGCGGGCCACATCGCGCAGCACGTCTGCCTCGATCCCGCAGACCTCGGCCATTTTCTCCGGGGCGAAATCCGCCAGATGCGCCTTTTCGGCTTCCCAGTTCTCCGTATAGGCCGCGATATACTGCTCATCGTAGAGGCCTTCCTCCACGATCACATGCATGATCGCGTTCAGCATCGACACATCGGTACCCGGGCGGAACTGCAACATATGGGACGCAAAGCGGCGCAGGCCCACGCCACGCGGGTCCATGACGATCAGCTTGCCGCCGCGCTTGGTGAACTGCTTGAAATAGGTCGCCGCAACGGGGTGGTTTTCGACCGGATTGGCACCGATGATGATCGCCACATCCGCGTTCTCGATTTCGTTGAAGGTGGCCGTCACGGCGCCTGAACCCACGTTTTCCATCAGCGCCGCGACCGACGAGGCATGGCAAAGCCGGGTGCAATGATCGACGTTGTTATGGCCAAAACCCTGCCGGATCAGTTTCTGGAACAGATAGGCTTCCTCGTTTGTGCATTTGGCGGAGCCGAAACCGGCCACGCCCCGCCCGCCGATGGCCTTGAGCCCATCTGCCGCGACGTCCAATGCCTCTTCCCAGCTCGCCTCACGGAAATGCGTCTGCCAATTGGCCGGATCGACGTTGAGCCCCTTGGCCGGTGCATCGTCCCGCCGGATCAACGGCTTGGTCAAACGATGATCGTGATGGATGTAGTCAAAGCCGAAGCGGCCCTTGACGCAAAGGCGGCCCTCATTCGCCGGACCGTCGATGCCTTCGACGTATTTGACCTTGCCATCCTTTACCTTGAGCGAAATCTGGCAGCCCACCCCGCAGAAGGGGCAGACGCTGTCCACCTCGGAATCGTAATCCGCTGAATCGCCGCGCTGGTCTTCATCCACCACGGTGGCGGGCATCAGGGCGCCGGTGGGGCATGCCTGAACGCATTCGCCACAGGCCACGCAGGTGGATGCGCCCATGGGGTCGGCCATATCGAAGGTCGGATAGGTCGAATGACCACGGCCCGACATGCCGATCACATCGTTGACCTGAACCTCACGGCAGGCCCGGACGCAAAGGCCACATTGGATGCAGGCATCCAGATTGACCGACATCGCGACATGGCTGTCGTCCAGCAGTGGCACGCGCGCCTCTTCCAGCTTGGGAAAGCGGCTCTGCTGCACGCCGCTCCGCTCGGCCATGTCCCACATATGGCTCGACCGGTCGTGGCTGTCGGCCCGTTCCGGGTGATCCGCCATCAGCAGTTCGATGACCATGTCCCGCGCCTGACGGGCACGTGCGCTTTCCGTGGTGACGACCATGCCCTCGGCGGGTTCGCGAATGCAGGACGCGGCAAGCGTCCGCTCGCCCTCGATCTCCACCATGCAGGCGCGGCAGTTGCCGTCCGGGCGGTAGCCGGGTGCGGGCTTGTGGCAAAGATGCGGTATCTTCAGCCCGCGTCCGTTGGCCACTTCCCAGATCGTCATGCCGGCTTCGGCTTCCACCTCCGCGCCGTTTAGCGTGAACCTGATCTTCTCGGCCATGATCGCTCCTCCGTATCGATATGTTCTCTCTATAAACAACACCGCGGGAATACAGGAGTCACGTTCCCGACTTGTTGATCGGATTTTGCGCCAGCCCCGGGGCCCAGCCGCTGCTGCTTCACCCTTTCACAAATACTCATCCGCACTTTCCCCGCGCGCCGCCTCCGCCTATCAAGTCATGCAAAGGAGCAGTCGATGTCCCATATTACCCTCATCCGGCACGGGCAGGCGAATTCCGACGCCCGGGACGAAGCCAGCTATGACCGGCTCAGCACGCTGGGGCGCAAACAGGCCGCCTGGCTTGGCGCCTATCTGCGCGACAGCGACAACCGGCACGTCCGGCTCTATACCGGCACGCTCCAGCGGCATGGAGAGACCGCGGAGGGGATGGAAACCGGCCTCGACGTGCATCAGGACGCGCGGCTGAACGAGCTTGAGTACTTCACACTCGCCACATTGCTCGAAGAGCAGCACGGCGTGCCCTTTCCCGTCGGGCAGGAAGCGTTCATTCATCATTTGCCGCAGGTCTTCGACTACTGGAAAACCGGTCGTTTCGAAGGCCCGCCGGAGAGTTATGAAAATTTCGAAACGCGCGTGCAGGACGTGCTGCGCGAGATCGCGGGGGGCGATGGGCCGGCCTTGGTGGTGACCTCGGGCGGGCTGATTTCCATGGCGATGGCCCAGGCCATGGGCGTGGGGATACCCGCAATGTCCCGGCTGGCGCTGGCGATCATGCATACCTCCATGCACCGGCTTTATCCCATCGGGGGCCATTGGGCGCCCGTGCTGTTCAATGCCGTCCCGCATCTCGACCGGCCAGACCGGCGCGAAGCGCAAACCCATATCTGATCCATTTGAAAGGCTCGCCATGCTGACGCTCCACTATGCCACCGGTACCATCTCCATCGCTGTCGCCATCGCGCTGGAGGAAGCCGGCCTGCCCTATGAAACGATCAAGGTCGATTTCGCCTCTGCCGAACAGACGCAGGCCCCCTATCTCGCGCTCAATCCAAAGGGCCGCGTGCCCCTGCTGGTACTGGAGGACGGCACAAGGCTGACCGAAACGGGCGCGCTTCTTGATTACATCGCGGCCATCGCCCCCGGAGGGGGTCTTCTGCCGGAGGATCCCGTGCTGGCCGCGCATGTCCGGGGCGTCATGTATTACCTCGCCTCGACGATGCATGTGGCCCACGCTCACAGGATGCGAGGCTCACGCTGGGCCACCCGGCAGGAAAGCTTCGACGACATGACTGCGAAGGTGCCGGAGAATATGGCGGCCTGTGGCGCCTATCTGAACGAACATGCCCTAATGGGGGACTATGTCGCGGGCGACCGGCCCAGCATTGCGGACCCGTATCTGTTCACCGGCCTCAACTGGATGGAGGGCGACGGCGCCCCGCTCGCCGCTCATCCCCGCCTTGCGGGGTTCATGGATCGGATGAACCAGCGCGACAGCGTGATGGCGATCCGCCAAAAGGGGTTGCGGTAAGGTGGTGCATCTATGGGTCCGGGCCGAACAGCGCCCCAACGAAACCCGCGTTGGGATTACCCCTGACGGGGCGGTTGAACTGCTGAACAAGGGCTTCACCGTCACGGTCGAGGATTCGCCCAGCCGCGTCATCGGGACCGATCAATATGCCGCAGCGGGATGCACCATCGTGCCCGCACATTCCTGGCCCGATGCGCCGAGTGACGCGATCATATTCGGCCTGAAGGAACTGCCTGACGACGATACGCCCCTGTGCCACCGCCATGTGATGTTCGGCCACGCCTACAAGTGTCAATCCTCCGGCAGGGTCCTGTTGGAGCGGTTCCGCAAGAGCGGCGGCCAACTGCTCGACCTTGAATATCTGACAGATGATACGGGCCGGCGGGTCGCGGCCTTTGGATATTGGGCCGGCTTTGCCGGTGCTGCCGTGTCGCTGATATGCTGGGATGCCCAGCTTCGCGGGGAATCGGCGGGGCCGGTGCGGCCCTACGACAATGCGGAGGCGCTACGCGATGACTTGCAACAAAGGCTGTCGCAGCTTGATGCCCCAGCCCCTCGCGCGCTCATCATCGGGGCGCTGGGGCGCGTGGGGACAGGGGCGGCAGACCTCTGCAAGGCGGTCGGTGTAGCGGTAACCCCGTGGGACATGAAGGAAACCGCCAGCGGCGGCCCCTTTCCCGAAATTCTGCGCCATCAGATCTTCATCAACTGTATTCTGGCCGGACCGGACACGCCGCGCTTCGTCGGGCAAGAAGACCTGACACAAGACAGGGCCCTGCGCGTGATCGGCGACATCGCCTGCGATCCCGACAGCACGTTCAACCCGGTACCACTTTATGACAGGGCGACCACCTGGGCTGTACCGGCACGCCGTGTGGCGGAGAACCCGCCGCTCGACGTTATGGCCATCGACAATCTCCCGTCGATGCTGCCGCTCGAAAGCTCGCAGGACTTTGCGGCGCAACTGCTCCCCACGTTGAGCGCGCTGGACGAGCCGCACAATCCGGTCTGGCAACGTGCTGCCGACCTGTTCGAGCGGCACGTCGCGGCGGACAGCGCCGGAAAGACGGATCAGGAGAAAATTCGGTAATAGAGCGAGTCGGGCAGAAACTTGGATCCGCGGAACAGCAGCGAAAAGGTCCAGGGAAAGTTCCGCTTGAAGCTATCGCCCCCCATATGCTCGAAAACCGTTCTGGCGGCCTCCTCCGGCTCCATCAGGAAGGGCATCTTGAAGTCGTTCTTGTCGGTGAGCTGCGTCCGGATAAACCCGGGATTCACCACCTGCACCTGAACCCCCGTCTTGCGAAGATCGGCATGCATGCACTCGGCAAGCGACAAGGTCGCGGCCTTGGACGCGGTATAACCGATGGAACCGGGCAGCCCGCGGAAGGCGGTGAGGCTGGAGGTGATAACGATATGCCCACGGTCCCGCGCGACCATCCCCGGCACCACCTGCCCCATGACACGGACAAGCCCGGTGAAGTTCACGTCCGCCATGGTCGTGGCCTGTTCGGCATTCCAGTCGGTCGCCGCGAAGGGCCAGTAGGCCCCGGCGAGGTAGACGACGCCGTCGACCTCCCCCACCGCATCGGCGGCGGCTTTGACACTTTCGTCATTACGCACGTCCAGAACCTGATAGGACGCACGGCCCGGCAGGTCGTCCGCCAGCGCGGCGAGCTTGTCTTCCGACCGCGCCGAGAGCACAACCTCGACCCCTGCCCGGCTTAGTTGCCGCGCCAGCGCCGCGCCCAGCCCATCGCTTGCGCCCACCAGCCAATACCGTTTGCCCTGCCATTCCTTCATATCGTGCTCTCCGTTCTTATCGTTGCGACCAGCTCAGCAACCTTGACGCCGTATTTGCGGAACTGGCTTCTGTTCAAAATGGTCCCTTCGGGCGTGAGATACATCCAGTCCACCGTCTGGAGGATATGCCCGCCAAGGGATTGAGGCAGCTGAATCGGATAGACCATCCGCATCGCCGGACCGGCCTGCGCGCCCTGCCCTTTGCCGGGAACGTCCGGCGCGGTCGCACTGAAGGTGCCGTTTTCTTCTATCGTGATCGTCCAGTGGCGGCTCTGGGTCGAGCCGTCGTTATAGACGAACTCTTCGCGCATCTGCCCCACATCGCCGTCCCATGTGATGTCGAAACGCGCGACAAAGCTGCTCGTTACCCGCCCGAGCGGACCGTAGATCACCCCTTCGCAAATCATTCGGCCGTTCAGATGTTTCTTCAGGTCAAACTCGGGATACCCGTCGCTGTAGTCTTCCAATGTCTGACCGTGAAAGGACCCGAACCGACGCCGCAGACCAACCACGACCAGCGCAACGACAAGGCCGGCAAGAAAGAAAATCAGCGGTTCGCTCATGAATCCTCCAAGTTGTCGGCGCGGGCCAGCAGCCAGATCGCGCACAGTTTGAGCACGCAGGGCACCCCGGCGTAAAGCCAGGTCAAGACGTTGAGTGCCAAGGCAGGGTTCGGTGCGCCACCGCCTTCGAAGCCTGCCCGGTCCAAGGCGTGAAGTAGAACGACCGCCGCAAAAGCCAATGCGACTTTCGACACGAAGGACCAAAGCCCGAAGCCCTCTGCGGCCGTCGGGGCGATGACAGCCATGCGACGTGCGAACATGGCCGGTAGCAGCGTCAGATCGGCACCCACCGCAGCACCGGAAACCACGCAGATCACCGCGAAAAGGGCAACGTCACCCGGTCCAAGAAACAGCGCGCTGCCGAAAGCCGCGATGGCAAGCACCATGGCCGTCAGCAACGTGCGGCGCGCGCCGAACCGTTCGGCGGCCATCCCCCAACCGGGCGCGGCGGCAGCTGCGGAAAGGAAAAAGAGCAGCAGCAGCGGTCCTTCCCACCCGGGCGCTGCGAGCGCGGATTCGACGAAAAACAGAAAAAGGGTGGAGCTGACAGCGACAGGTGCCGCATTGACCAGCGCGATGAGCAGCAGGCGGCGGGCGGGCCCATCCCGAAGGATGACTGAGAATCCGACCGGCGCGGTTTCCCCCGATGAAGTCCATTCGCGTCGCATGGCCCAGACGGCGCCCCCGGTCAGGGCCGCGAAGCCCACAGCAAAGCCTGCGAATGGCCGGGCGAGCCAGATGCCCAGCACCACGGGCGCCACCGATGCCGCGCAAACCCCCAGCAGCGCACCCGTTTCCCGCCACCGGGCCAGCGCCAGATGACCGGAGGCCACCCCCTCCGCCCGGGCCACACCCTGCGCGTAGAAACATATGGTCAGAAAACTGAAGCCGCTGAAAACCAGCGCCAACATCAATGCGAACCAAGCAAGGGGCGGCATCAGGGGCTCTACCGCGAATAATCCGACCATGGCCGCCGCCATCAGCCCCGCAGCCAAAGCGACCGCCAGCGCCCGGCGATAGCGCAAGACCTCTGACAGTCGACCGAGCAGCGGATCCTGCACCACGTCGAGCAACCGCAACCCGAAGAGAACCGCACCCAGCGCCGAAAGCGAAGCCCCGTAGGTATCCACGTAGAACTTCGGCGCATGGATGTAGATCGGCAGCCCGGCTGTCGCCAACATGGCCGCGAAAAGCGCATAAGCCGGAAAATGCGAGGGAGTGGTCCGCTTCACCGGGTCACTTCTTCCTTCGGAGGCTCCGGTCGCGACCGGAAGCGCGCGCCCTTCCACCAGAGCTTCAAGGCCTGCCAGTGGATCAGCGCCTGCACCCGTCTGGAACCGAATGGCCTGCGGAGCATCGCCCCGAACATCCCGGCGGTTGTCAGCGGCTTTCGCCTGCCGGTCAACGTCGCCAGCAAACCGCCGCCGGGCCGGTCGTATGCGATCCAGATTCCGATGCGCCGATCGGAAATGTCGAAGCGAAAGGTATAGCGGCCCTCGACCGGCTGAAAGGGCGAGACGTGAAAGACCTTCTCCGCCTCGATCTGGTCCGTGGCGGCAAGGGGCCGGCCATCGGAATGTCGGCATAGATAGCTGTGCCGGTCGCCATAGGTGTTCGTGACCTCGGCGATCACCGCCACCAAATCCTCCGATTTGTCGTAGCACAGCCAGAAGCTGACGGGGTTGAAGACATGACCAAGGATATGCGGCTGGGCCAACAGCTCGATGCGCGCGACGCCATCGACCCCGTAATCCGCCAGAACCGAACGCACCCAAGGCGCACCGCGCCCCGCCCCGGGCGCCCCCCCGTGGTCCTGACCCCGCAGTGCAAAGACACCGCGCCGGTTTCGCCGAAAGGGCCAG
>NZ_LWEX01000033.1 GCF_001634885.1 Sulfitobacter sp. HI0040
CATGGACTCAGCTCTTTTGATCGCAGAAAGCTTCTCATGATTGGATGTAGATGCACAACGCAGGGAGCGTTCAGCATTCCGCAGGCGCAATAGAAACGCCTCTTGAAGGTCAATATGCTCGTGAGCGCTTACGTGGTCTATTAACAAGTTACTGAACTTACGATTATTTAGCTCTTCGTCGGAAAGATGGGCGAGCTCACGTCCGGCCTTCATTCTCTTCTCAACGGCTTTGTCTAACCAAGCAGCAATGGCTTGACTTTCTGCCGAATACCTTGCGCGAGAAAAGGTTTCGTTTTCAAATTTTATCCGGAAAGAGAATTTAGATCTGGCGCTCGTCGAGAGCATAAAAGTTTTGAACCGGTCGGAGCTGTCAAAATGAAACGTACCCCAGAGATTTAGAGTTGCGCACTTCATTGAAGAGCGAAATCTTTCAGGCAAGGCGTCGTCAAATTCACATTTTATTTTTGCGGTTTCATAATTGATTTGCGCCACAAGAGTGGCAGGTAGTGCAATGGGTAGCGCAAGCATTCGAGTGTCCTTTTCTTCACAGGAGACCGGAATAGGTCTCTTGTGAGAACATGGCTACACTTTAGCCAGCGCGGTAAAAATCAATAATGAAGATGCTGACTTTATTCTAAGCGATTGATTGTAAATATTAAATACTTCGCGTTTGTCGAGATGTTATGCTGTCGTTGGGTGTTGCACCGTCTGTGCTCCGTTCTTCATTCACTGATGGAATTAGGATCTACTGACAAATTCCGGGAAAGCGGGCGGCTGTGGAGTGTCATGTATTGCACCTAACCAATACTCATAACGACTGACTAAACGTATTGCGTCTCTCTGCTATCGCTCAATACATATCGCCAGCTGTCCAGCGGCCACTCGCCGCGGGGGGCTCCTGCGCCGAGTGCGGACGGGACGTCCGTCGTCGTTCCCCTGTCCTGCACTCTGGTGTCTCTGACAAACCTCTTGGGGAAGTCGTTCCGCACTCCTCCCCACCGGCAGCATCCCCTCTTGCTCGCGCTCCCCGTGCCAGCCAAGAAAGGTGTCCTCTCCAGGACCCCGTCCGGTTGAGCGCCGAGCCCAAACCGAACCGAGCAAACGAACTATACGATATCAATAGGCACCCCTGTTTGCTCGCGCCTTCACCCTGAGACGCGAGCAAGCAGGGGTGCCAAGGGAGTCTGGACATGAGGCTTGAAGCTCACCGTAAGCAAATCATTCGTGAGGCGTTCGAATGCGCAGACCTTGTGGGTGCGTTCACTGCGAAACTGAACCCACTGACGTGCTCGAGTCTCGGCGATTAGACGGGAGATGGATATTTTGGTTATTCCCTAACCTTGCACCGCAAAGACAGATTGTTACCTGATATCTGATTATCGAAGCTGCCAAACGAGCGCAGAGGTTACTTGGCTTTAGTGCGGGGAGAAACCGTGTGAGTTGGCCGACCGATAGCTCCGTGGTGTGTTTCCTTCAGATCTGTCTACCCAAACACAACTCGCCGCCATCAGGCTGCGGGCTCTATGAAGCGCCGCGGTTTTAGAAGACGGTCTCGATCGGAGAGACCGGCTTTCAAAGCCGCGGATACCACACCCTATTTTAGAAAGCACATCATATGAGAACGCGGACTGGAACACCGCGTCTGATCGCCGAGATCACCGCTACTTTGTGACGGTGATCAGCCTCGCTGTAGACTCCTGCACGGCGAGGCCTTGAACAGCACCGATTAATTCAGGGCGGCATTCCGCCGCCTGCGGATGCTGGGGAGCCCGACGAATGGGACATGAATGGAAAATGACTATAGAATCGACGACTGGAGTACCTACAAATACAGCCAGTCGTCTAACACGAGACTTTCTTTTGCGTCACGGCGCGGAGTTAGACGATCTGCTGCGCAGGTTCCCCTCCGCTTCAGAGTGAGCTACCCCCAGAAAATCGGACACTGACGTAAGCTACGATTTGTTGTCTGCTGATCTTCGACGAGAAGGAGATCAGAGATGTCGAAGCGAAAGCAACATGCGCCTGAGTTCAAGGCGAAGGTCGCGCTGGAAGCCCTGAAAGGCGAGGAGACGGCCGCTGAGCTGGCAAGCCGGTTCGGGGTGCATCCGACGATGATTCACCAATGGAAACGCGCCTTGCTCGAGGGCGCTTCAGGCGTGTTCGAGCGCGGGAGCCGCAAGAAGCCGGAGATCGACGAGGAGCAGGTGAAGGAGCTCCACGCCAAGATCGGGGAGCTGGCGGTGGCCAACTCTTTTTTGGAACGAAAGCTCAAGCCCTGGGGCGGGAAGTGAGGCGCGGCATGATCGAGTCCGACCACCCGGAGCTGTCGATCGGCCAGCAGTGCAAGCTGCTGTCGATCGCGCGCTCGTCTTTCTATTACATCCCCAAGGGCGAGTCTGAGCAGAACCTCGGCCTGATGCGGCAGATCGACGAGCAGTTCTTGGAGACCCCGTTCTTCGGCGTTCGGCAGATGACCTGGCATCTGCGTAACGACGGACACCTTGTGAACGAGAAGCGAATACGGCGGCTGATGCGCCTGATGGGGTTGATGCCGATTTACCAGAAGCCCAACACGAGCAGGCCGGCGAAAGGGCACAAGACCTATCCCTACCTGCTCAGAGGTCTGCGGGTAGAACGCCCAAACCAGGTCTGGTGCTCGGACATCACCTATCTGCCCATGCGCCGCGGGTTCCTCTACTTGGTGGCGATCATGGACTGGCATACCCGCAAGGTTCTGTCCTGGCGGATCTCGAACACGCTGGAGGCCGACTTCTGCGTCGAAGCGCTGAACGAGGCCATTCACAAGTTCGGCCCGCCCGAGATAATGAATACGGATCAGGGATCCCAGTTCACCTCTTTCGCCTGGACAGATCGGCTCCGCCGATCAGGCGTGCGGATCTCGATGGATGGAAAAGGCCGTTTCCTCGACAACATCTTCATCGAGAGGCTGTGGCGCACCCTGAAATACGAGTGCGTCTACCTGCATGCCTGGGAGACCGGATCGGAGACGAAAGCAGCCATCCGGAAATGGATGACCTTCTACAACCACCAGCGCCCTCACTCGGCCCTCGGCGGCAAGCCACCGGCGCTGGTCTATTGGCAGAAAAATGATATCAACCAACCCGATCAGCAGGTGCAACGAGTAGCTTAATTTACGCCAGATCCTGTCCAAGAGATGGGGAGTAGCTCAGAGAAAGAATTCCATGCTGCGATAGAGCGACACGCCTGTGAAGGTGCATCGAACGAAGAGCTTGTGTTTGCGTTAGAAAATGCTTGCGACCAGCTTCTATCTCTTCGCGCAGAAGATTTTTGTCCCCAGCCTGGTGACGCTGGTCTGCGTTTGAATATCGATGCTGGTCTACGCTGGTATGCTGCGAGGTTTAGGGATCTCGCTAAGGCCGCGGCGTACATGTAGTCCTGCTTCCCGCCCGTGCCGGATAGCATCCGGCGCGGGTTTTACCCCTGCTGATCTGCCGGCCTAAAACGGGATAGAGAACCCTGGTCCAGGACATTATCGAGCAGCGCAAAAGCGTCGCATCTCCTCAAAAATGAGGAGCAAGAAATGCCAGCTGCAAAGTTAACCAAAGCTACAATGAGCAACGCGCTTAATGCTATCGTCGCAGCGGGTCTGACCCCTGCCAATGTAAACGTTGAGCCCGATGGCTCATTCCGGATCGAAATTCACTCTGTCGAAGTTTGCTTGCCTGCACCATCCGGCGCGACCGACGTAGATCAACCGGAGAAGTTCGAGGACCTCACATGAACCTTAAAAAGAAATATCCCGGGCTCTTAAAGGAGGAGACACCGGCGAAGAACACACGGTGGCGCGTCCGCGTGCTCGGACAAAAGAAACGTCGCATTACGCTATCGGTCGATCCCGATCACCCTGATTTCGACGAGCACTACGATGCCGCACGAGGCGGCAGGAAGCTCGAAGCTAAGGCCCCAGTGAAATCGGTTCGCGGAACGCTGGATGAGCTTTGTGAAAAATACTGCGAAGCACTACCGAAAATGGTGGCTGCGGAAAAGCTTACCCAAGATACTTTGGCAAGCAGAGTGCGAGGATTGAAGCAAGCCTGCGAAGTAACGTTCAAGGGTCGTCGTATGGGCGCCTTGGAGGTCAATCTTCCTAAGCAAGCCTTCGTTCACATTCTGGACAGCTTCGAAGAGCGAACCGGGGCGGCGGACACATGCTTGAAGGCCCTAAAGGCAGCATATCTTTGGGGCGAGGATCGTGGGTTCCCGGAAGACTCTCCGGTTTTTCGGGTTAAGAGCCCTCATGTCGGCAAGGGGGGCGCAAAGGCCTGGACCGAGCAGGATGAAGCAGCATTTCTTGCAAAGCATGGACGTGGCTCGATGGCGCGGCGCTGGTTCTTCTTGTCGAAGAATACGGCCGGCCGGATCGAAGATATTGCCCTACTCGGGCCCGAGAACATCAAATTGAGGGAAGGCCGGGCGTACCTCGGATGGCAGCCAAAGAAGAAGGGTTCGAAATACGTGCTCGTTCCCCTCATGCAGGAGCTTGCAGAAGAGCTGGAACTCGGAAACTGGCACGAGATGACCTTTATTTTGACGGATAAAGGAGAACCGTTCGCATCCAAGAATTCCCTCGGCAACAGGATTGCCAAATGGGTCGTTCAGGCGGGCCTTAAGCGTAAAGTCGAAGTAGAGGATAAGGAGACCGGTGAAACAAAGATCGAAGAACGGGCTGCACGTTCGCAGCACGGTATTCGCAAGGCGACTGCACAGGAGTTGGCGCTTTCTGGCGCGAACGTCTATGAAATCGCGGCACGTCTATCTCACTCCGATTTTAAGTCGTCGGCTCCCTATGTCCAAGATGTCGATAGGGAACGGCTTGTCGAGACTGGCTTTGACCGTGCCCAGAAGGCTCGTCAGGCGCGCAGTGTCCCACGCCACGAAAACCGTGGGACACTTGAGGGCTCGAGCGTCAGTAAATCAAGGGTTTTTGATGATAAGTGGCAGCCCGTAGGGGAATCGAACCCCTCTTTCCAGGTTGAAAACCTGGCGTCCTAACCGATAGACGAACGGGCCACTGTGTGTGCGGTTCATTAGGCAATCGACCGCGGGGGTGCAAGGGGAAATTTTGCGTTCTTCGCGAAAATAGCTGTCAGGCGGGGGCCGCGTCTTCGAGGCGCAGTTGCACGCTGCGTCGCCCGCGCCAGCTGTTGATGTCGAGCCGTCCCGCGAGGTGAAAGCGCGCGCCGCCGTGGGCTTCGAGCGCGGGGCCGAGGGGGCCGTCGAAGGCGCCGAAGAGGATAGCGTCCATCGGGCCGCAGGAGCCGTCGCCGAAGCTGATCTTGAGGTGGTTCGTCCCCACCCGTTTCGCGAAACGTATCTGCATGTCGGCAAAGGCGAAGCGGGGGGCGGGGGCGCCTGCGCCGAAGGGTCCCGCCGTTTCGATCAGGTCCGCCAGATCGATGGTCGCGGCCTGCGGCATCAGCAGCCCGTCGCAGCGCAGGTCCGCCGCCCCGGCGAGATGGGCGCCCTGTTTTGCCAGAAGCTCGGACAGGCGCGCCATGGCGGCCTCCAGCTTGTCTTCCGCCACCGTCAGACCGGCGGCCATCTTGTGTCCGCCGCCCTTGATCAGCAGCCCCTCTGCCGCGAGGCGTTGAATGGGCGCGCCCAGATCGACGCCCGCGACCGAGCGCCCGGACCCCTTGCCGATACCGTCCTCGATGCCGATGACGATGGCGGGGCGGTTGGCGGCCTCCTTCAGGCGGGAGGCGACGATGCCCACGACGCCGGGGTGCCAGCCCGGCCCTGCGGCCCAGACGAGTGGCGCGTCGAAACCGCGGTCTTCGGCCTGGGCGAGGGCGGCGGCCTGTACTCCGGCCTCGACCTCCCGGCGTTCGGCGTTGAGCCGGTCGAGCTTTTCGGCCAGTGCGCCCGCTTCATGGGTATCGACGCAGGACAGCAGCCGTGCGCCCAGATCGGCCTGACCGATGCGCCCGCCCGCATTGATGCGCGGCCCCAGCATATAGCCCAGATGATAGGCGGCGGGGGCGGTATCCATGCGCGCCACATCCGCCAGCGCCGCAAGGCCCGCGCGGTCGCGCCAGCCCATGACGCGCAGGCCCTGTCGCACGAAGGCACGGTTGACGCCGATGAGCGGCGCCACATCGGCCACCGTTGCCAGCGCCACGAGGTCGAGCTGCGACATCAGGTCCGGCCCCTTGCGGCCTGCGGCCCGCAGTTGGCGGCCCGCTTCCACCAGCATCAGGAAGACGACCCCCGCAGCGCAAAGATGCGCCAGCGCGCCGTCTTCGTCCTGCCGGTTCGGGTTCACCACCGCATGGGCGTCGGGCAGGGTTTCCCCGGCCAGGTGATGGTCCAGCACCACCACATCGGCCTCCTGTGCCGCTGCAATCGGCCCGTGGGAAAGCGTGCCGCAATCGACGCAGACGATCAGCCCGTGGTCGCGCGCGAGGCGGGCCATCGCCTCTTCATTCGGGCCATAGCCTTCGTCGATCCTGTCGGGAATATAGAGCGTTGCCTCATGGTCCATGGCGCGCAGCCAACACAGCAGCAATGCCGCCGAACTGCCGCCGTCCACGTCGTAATCCGCGAAGATGGCGATCTTTTCGCGCCGGTCCAGTGCCGCAAGGAAGCGGGAGGCAGCTTTTTCCATGTCCCGCAGGCTGCGCGGGTCGGGCAGCAGCGCCGAGAGAGAGGGGGCCAGAAAGGCCTGTGCTTCCTCGGGCGGCACCTTGCGATGGGCGAGGATACCGCACACGGCGGCGGGCAGGTCGGTTTGCTGCGCCAGCAGTTCGGCGGCCCGCGTCGTTTCGACGTCGGGGCCGATCCAGCGGCGCCCGGACAGGGAACTATGGACGCCGAGAAAGCTCATGCAGGCGGGGGTCTCCGTTCCGGCGGGGCCGATCAGCCGCGTTCCACGGGCGTGCGGTAATTGATGCGACGCACCGATCCCGTCTTGGAACGCATGATCAGTGTTTCGGTCGTCATCCAGCCCGGTTCGCGCTTGACGCCCGGCAGCAGGGTGCCGCCGGTGACGCCGGTCGCGGCAAAGATCACGTCTTCGGTCACCATGTCATCGCGGGAATAGATGCGGTCGAAATCCTCGATCCCGGCCTTGGTCGCGCGGGCCTTTTCGTCGTCGTTGCGGAAGAGCAGGCGGCCATACATCTGCCCGCCCATGCATTTGAGCGCGGCCGCGGCCAGCACGCCTTCGGGGGCGCCGCCCGATCCCATGTACATGTCGATGCCGGTGTCCGGATCGGCGCAATGCATCACGCCGGCCACGTCGCCGTCGGTGATCAGGCGGATGGCCGCACCCGTCTCGCGCACCTGCGCGATCATTTCTTCGTGGCGGGGCCGTTCGAGGATGCAGACCGTGATGTCCGACGGGTCGCAGTCGCGCGTCTTGGCCAGTGCCTTCACGCGCTCGCCCGGGGACATTTCCAGAGTCACCACGTCTTTTTCATAGCCGGGTCCGATCGCCAGCTTGTCCATGTAGACATCGGGCGCGTGCAGCATGGAGCCGCGCGGGCCCATGGCGATGACGGTGAGCGCGTTGGGCATGTCCTTGGCGGTCAGCGTCGTGCCTTCCAGCGGGTCGAGCGCGATGTCCACGCCGGGGCCGTTGCCGGTGCCGACTTCCTCACCGATATAGAGCATCGGCGCCTCGTCCCGTTCGCCTTCGCCGATGACGACCACGCCGGCGATGTCCAGCAGGTTGAGCTGTTCGCGCATGGCGTTGACGGCGGCCTGATCCGCTGCTTTTTCATTGCCGTGTCCCACCAGCCGCGCAGAGGCGATGGCCGCCGCCTCCGACACGCGGGCGAGGCCCAGCGAAAGCATGCGGTCGTGGAATTCGGCGGAAGCGGGCATGGCGGGATCCTCGGTTGGGGTTGTCGCATCCCGTCTAGCGGGGCAGGGGGCAGCGCACAAGCGCCGGGTTCAGACCTCTTCGATGCGCAAGGCCACGACGGGGCCCGCCATGACGCCGGTGCCGTCCATCGCGGCGAGCGCGCGGTCCAGATCGCTGCGGTTGGTCTTGTGCGTGACGATGAGAACCGGGGCCGAAACGTCCGAATGTTCATACTGGCGCATGCGGTTGATGCTGACGCCGGCTTCCCCCAGAACGGCGGCGATCTTGGCCATGGCGCCGGGTTTATCGACGAGGGCCATGCGCAGGTAATAGGGCGCCGGGCGTTGGGACAGGGCAGGCGTGGGGGTCTCCAGCGTGTCGGCGGGCTGGTTGAAGACAGGCCCCGTCCAGCCCCGGGCCAGATCACAGATGTCTGCCATCACGGCACTTGCGGTCGGGCCTTCGCCCGCGCCTGGGCCGCGCAGCACGATCTGGCCCACCGCATGTCCTTCGAGCACGACCATGTTGGTGCCGCCGTCGAGCTGCCCCAAGGGCGAGGTTTCGGGCACGAGGCAGGGCTGCATGCGCTGTTCCAGCCCGCGCCCGGTCTTTTGCGCCACGCCCAGAAGCTTGATCTTGAAGCCCATGTCGGCGGCGGCGCGAATGTCCTCGATGGTGATCTGTTCGATGCCTTCAAGCTGGATGCCGTCGAAATCCACCCGGGTGCCGAAGCTGAGCGCCGAAAGGATCGCCAGTTTATGGGCAGCGTCGATGCCGCCTACGTCAAGCTGCGGATCGGCCTCCAGATAGCCCAGCCCTTCGGCTTCGGCGAAGATATCCTGATAGGATTTCCCGGCGTCTTCCATCCGGGTGAGGATGTAGTTGCACGACCCGTTCATCACCCCCATCACGCGGGTGATCTCGTTCCCGGCGAGGCCTTCGACCAGCGTCTTGATTACCGGGATGCCGCCCGCCACGGCGGCTTCGTAGCGGATGGCCGACCCCTTGGACTCGGCCAGTTCGGCCAGCGCCTGACCGTGGATGGCCAGAAGCGCCTTGTTCGCGGTGACCACCTGTTTGCCCGCACGCAGCGCCGCTTCGGTTGCCTCCTTGGCCGGTCCTTCGGAGCCGCCCATGAGTTCCACGAAAATGTCCACGTCATCGCGCTGTGCCAGTGCGACGGGATCGTCTTCCCAGCCGTAGCCCGCCAGGGATACGCCGCGATCCTTGTTGCGGGACCGGGCGGAGACCGCGGATATCACGATGTCCCGTCCGGTCCGCTGCTTGAGCATGTCGCCATGCTGCCGCAGGATATGGAGCACCCCCATCCCGACCGTGCCCAGACCGGCAATTCCGAGGCGAAGCGGCTGTGACATGGGGGATCCTTTCGGTGGAGCGGTATGATCGGGGATCGGGCGCGGCGGATGCCGTTTGCGATGTCGCAGCGATGTAGCGGAAGCGGCGGCGGCGTGCAACGCGTCTTGGCAGGGGCGGGGTCGGGGCAGGCCGGGTGTGCCGCCTGCGGAGATGTCAGCGCAGTCCGCGTTCCAGCCGGATGCGTTCAGCCCGGGACAGCACCGGGCCCCGCAGTCGGGCCGCGCGGGCGCGCAGCCGCGCTACCCTGTCGTCCAGCCCTGCGCGCGTCGCCACCGGGTCTACACCACCCTCTTTCGCCTCGGCCAGTACCGGCGCGATGGGCACGAGATCGGGGAAGGGCGCCGCTTCGAGTTCGGGGGGGATGGTGCCTTCGAGCGCGGGAAACTGCGCGCAGCCCGCGAGGGGCAGGCAGGCAAGGGCGGCAAGCCTCAGACAGCATCGAAGGTTCATGCGCCGTTCATGCACCAGCCCCGGCAATCGCGCAAGCGGGGGTTTGCATTTGAACGTCCGTTCATTAACCATGGGGCATGGCACGTACCGCTGGTTCGCATTCGGATATTACAGGCCCGAGGGTCCGGGACGCGGCGCTGCGTCTCTTCGCGCGCACGGGCTATGCGGCGGTCTCCATGCGGGCCATCGCGGCAGAGGTCGGCGTGCAGGCCGGTGCGCTCTATAACTACACCGCCGACAAGCAATCGCTGCTCTATGAATTGATGCGCGACCATATGGTCGAGCTGCTGGACGCCGCGCAGGATGACGAGGCGCTGCCACCCGAAGAACGACTGCGCCGCTTCGTCGAGTTTCACATCGCTTTCCACAGCCGCCGCCCCGAGGAAGTCTTCATCGCCTATATGGAGCTGCGCAACCTCACGCCCGAGAACTTCCAGAGGATAGAGGCGCTGCGCCAGCGCTACGAGAGACGGTTGGAACGTATCCTCCGGGACGGGGTGGAAAGCGGCGATTTCTCCATCGGGGATACCCGGATCGTGACCTTTGCCGTCATCGCCATGCTGACCGGCGTGAACGTCTGGTTCAGCGAAGGGGGGCGGCTCAGCCTCGATGAGGTCAAGACGCAATACTGGACGATGGTGCGCAAAGCGGTGCAGCGGGAAGGATAAGGCGGCACGGACCCTGCGGTGAAACGAGGCGTCACAGGGCAGGGATAGGCGGCCTCAGGTACAGGTTATCGATGCGTTTCTGCGGCCGGTTCATCCCCCAAACGCAAAGAAGGAGCCGAGCGCCCGGCGCTTCGGCTCCTCCCCCGATGGGTCAAAGGGTCGCGCGGATCAATGCGCCGGTTTGATGAAGGTCCCATTGCGCAGTTCCTGCATCGCCTGCATCAGCTCTTCGCGCGTGTTCATCACGATGGGGCCGTGCCAGGCGACAGGCTCATCAATGGGCGCGCCGGAGATCAGCAGAAAGCGCACGCCCTCCGGCCCCGCCTGCACTGTCACCTCGTCGCCGGTGCCGAACCGGACGAGCGTGCGGTCCCCCGACATGTCGCGGATGTTCAGCTCCTGCCCGGCGAACTCTTTCTCCAGAAGCACGCCGCCGGGTTTGGAAGCGTCGACGAAAGCACCCGCACCTTCGAAGATATAGGCGAAGGCCCGGCGATAGGTGTCGATGCGGAACGTCTTGCGCACACCGGCAGGCACGAAAACATCGAGGTACTGGGGGTCAGCCGCGATCCCGTCCACCGGACCGGTCTTGCCCCAGAACTCGCCCGTAATGACCTTGACGGTCGTGCCGTCGTCATCGGTGACCACGGGAATATCCGCGGCCTTCACGTCCTGATAGCGTGGCGCTGTCATCTTCTGCGACGAGGGCAGGTTGCCCCATAGCTGGAAACCGTGCATCCGCCCGGTGGCGCTGCCCTGCGGCATTTCCTGATGCATGATGCCCGACCCGGCGGTCATCCACTGGACGTCGCCCGCCCCCAGCAGCCCGGTGTTACCCAGCGAGTCGCCGTGTTCGACGGTTCCGTCCAGCACATAGGTGATGGTTTCGATGCCCCGGTGCGGATGCCAGGGAAAACCCTTGAGGTAGTCTTCGGGCCGTTCATTCCGAAAGTCGTCGAACAGCAGGAACGGGTCGAGCTCGCTCGGATCCTGAAAGCCGAATGCACGGTGCAGTTTCACCCCGGCCCCTTCCATGGTGGGCATGGCGGCGCGGGTCTCTATGGTAGGTCTGAGGGACATGATCCTCTCCTTTTCAGCGGTTGCCCCCAAGATAGGAAGCGAAGGGGGGCGCCACAATCTGTCCGCCCTGCGAGGGGTTGTGCAGCCATGCACAGAAGCGAGGGCGCAGGGGGCAGCCCCTGCGTCGCAAACGGGACAGACCGTTCCCGCGACGGTGCGCGAAGCCTGTGCAAAGGGCAGGGAGCGGCACATGAAAGTTGGATTTATCGGTCTGGGCAACGTCGGGGGCAAGCTGGCGGGCAGCCTGCTGCGCAACGGGACGGACCTCGTCGTACATGACCTCGATGCGGAGCTGGTGGCCGCGAAGGTCGCGAAAGGGGCCGAAGCCGGCATCTCGCCCGCCCAGATGATGCAGGACTGCGACGCGGTCATCACCTGTCTGCCCAGCCCGGCGGCCTCGGACGCGGTGGTGCGCCAGATGCTTCCCCACGTGACCCCCGGCAAGATCTGGATGGAGATGAGCACGACCGATGCCGAAGAGGTCAAGCGCCTCGGGGCTCTGGTGGCCGAACGCGGCGGCGAGGCGGTGGATTGCCCGGTCTCTGGTGGATGCCACCGGGCCGATACGGGCAATATCTCGATCTATGCGGGATGCAGCCGCGACACCTTTGACCGGGTTCTGCCGCTGCTCACCCTGATGGGGCGGCGCGTGCTGCATGTGGGGGAAATCGGCACCTCCAGCGTGCTCAAGGTGATGACGAACTACCTTGCCACGATGAACCTGCTGTCGCTCTGCGAGGCGCTGACAGTGATGAAGGCCGCCGGGATGGACATGGGCATGACCTATGAGGCCATTGCCATGTCCTCGGGCACCTCCTTCGTGCATGAAACCGAAAGCCAGTTGATCCTGTCCGGATCGCGCAACGTCAACTTCACCATGGACCTCATCCAGAAGGACATCGGCCTGTTCCAGAAACTGGCCGACATGCACGGCGTTCCACTGGAACTGTCACCGCTGATGATCTCGATGATGACGGACGGGCAGCGGCGCTATGGCGAACGGGCCCAGTCCGACCGGATGATCGAACGGCTGGAGGAGGCGACCGGCCTGCAGGTGCTGGCCCCGGGCTTCCCCCTCGAACTGGTGGATGACGAGCCCGAAGAACGCGGTTACGAGGTCGTCGTGCGGCGCTGACAGTGCCATCTGCCGCTGACGCGGCGGGCCGGGAAAGCACGCGGCTGCGACCTTCTGCCCCAACGGCAAGCGCGCCGGGGGCGCAAATACCCTTGGCCGAAAAGTTCAGACATGCTTAAATCATGTCTTACGAAAGAGGCAGCCGCCAAGATGTCCGACAGACAACTCAAGCTGGATGATCAGTTGTGTTTCGCGCTCTATGCCGCGACCAATGCGATCACGCGTGCCTACAAGCCGCGGCTGGAGCTGATCGGCCTGACCTATCCCCAGTACCTCGTGATGATGACGCTCTGGCAGCATGGCGCGCTCAATATCCGGCAGATCGGCAAACGACTGAAACTGCCCGCCAATGGCATCACGCCCATGCTCGACCGGCTGGAGGAAGCGGGTTTCATCACCCGCATGCGGGACCGGCGCGACCGGCGTATCGTCAATATCGAACTGACGCCGCGCGGCGCGGAGCTTGAGCAGCAGGCGGCCAATATCCAGCTGGCCGTCGTCTGCGAGACGCAGATGCAGGAAGGCGCGCTCAATAGCCTGCGGAGCGAGTTGCAGGCCTTGACCGAGAAGCTGGAAACCGAAGGCGAGACCACGGACTGACCCGGGCCAGTCCCCGGCTGCTTCAGCAGTTGGGTACGTTGACAGCCAAGCCGCCGAGCGAGGTTTCCTTGTATTTTTCGGACATGTCCGCCCCGGTCTGACGCATCGTCTCGATACAGGCGTCCAGCGGCACCAGATGCGTGCCGTCGCCCCGCAGCGCCAGCGACGCGGCGGATACCGCCTTGATCGCGCCCAGCCCGTTGCGCTCGATACAGGGCACCTGCACCAGCCCGCGGATCGGATCGCAGGTCATGCCGAGGTGATGCTCCAGCGCGATTTCCGCCGCGTTCTCCACCTGCTCCGGGGTGCCGCCCATGACGGCGCAAAGCCCCGCGGCGGACATGGCGGCGGCGGAGCCGACCTCTGCCTGGCATCCCGCCTCCGCGCCCGAGATGGAGGCGTTGAATTTCACCAGCCCGCCGATCGCCGCCGCCGTCAGCAAAAAGTCCTCCACATGGGTCTCGGAGGCGCCGGGCACGTGATCGAGATAGTAGCGCAACGTCGCTGGCATCACGCCGGCGGCGCCGTTGGTGGGCGCGGTGACGACCTGACCCCCGGCGGCGTTTTCCTCGTTCACGGCCATGGCATAGACGCTCATCCAGTCGTTGATCGTATGGGGTGCCGAAAGGTTGCGCCCGCGTTCGGCCACCAGCGCATCATGGATGCCCTTTGCGCGGCGTTTCACCTTCAACCCGCCGGGCAGGATACCGTCGGTGGTGAGCCCTCTTTCGATGCAGTCGTTCATCACCTGCCAAAGCCTTCGGGACCCTGCCCGCAGGTTTTCCGCCCCGCCGCGCGATTCCTCGTTGGCGCGTTTCATCTGCGCGATGGTCTTGCCGGAGGCGCGCGCCATGTCCAGCATCTCCGCCGCCGACTTGAACGGGTAGGGCACCGGCGCGCCTTCGTCCGTGTCCTTCCCGGCGGCCAGTTCCGCTTCGGTCATCACGAAGCCGCCGCCGATGGAATAATAGGTCTCCCGCAGGGTCACGTCGCCCTGCGCGTCCGTCGCCATCAGCATCATGCCATTGGCGTGGCCCGCGAGCTTGGTGTCGTAGTCGAAGATCATGTCGCGCTCAGGGTCAAAGCGCAGCGTTCCCAGCCCTTCGGGGGTGACGGTCTTGCTCCGCCGTATCTCTTCAAGCGTGCGTTCGGCTTTCTCCGCGTCGTAGTCCTGCGGGGTGAACCCGGCCAGCCCGAGGATCGTCGCCCTGTCCGTTGCGTGGCCCACCCCGGTAAAGGCGAGCGAGCCGTGAAGCGAGGCGCGCACCCCCGCGAAGTGGAACGGCGAGGCGCGCATCGCGTCGAGAAAACGCGCGGCGGCCACCATCGGGCCCATCGTGTGGGAAGACGAGGGGCCGATGCCGACCTTGAACATATCGAAAACGGACAGGAACATCAGAGAGCGCTTCCTTCGGGTGGATCGGGGTATCGGGGGGCGGTAAAGGGTGTATCGCCCAGACCTTCGGCGCTTTGCAAGGCGCGGCAGGCGGGCAGGCCTTCAACCCGCGCCGCCACACGGGCAAGAGCAGGCCAGCGGGCAAGGTCGAACCAGCTACGATCCGCATCCCGAGGGTAGAGCGCGGGCCAGCGCATCAGGGCCGCCGCGTAGAAATCCGCGATGCCGGGGGCGTCGGGGTCCGACCATTCCGCCACGGCCCCGTCAAGCAGCGTCGCGGCTTGGGCGAAATGTTCGGCAGAGCGGCGGTAGAAGTCTGGCAGGCAGGCGGCATCCACATAGGTTTCGCCGTAGAACATCATGCGCGCCAAGGGGTGCATGGTGTTGGACAGATGAAAGAACCATTTCAGCGCCTTGCCCCGGGCAGGTGAGGCGGGGGCGGGGAACAGCTCGCCGTGCCGATCCGCCAGCCAGAGCAATATGGCCCCGGTTTCAAAGATCGGCCCCTCGGGTGTTTCGAGCGTGGGGATCAGGCCCTTGGGGTTCAGGGCACGGTAGGCGGCCCCCCGCTGCGCCTTCGCCCTGCGGTCGACCAGCCTTGTCTCATAGGGGATTTGGCCCTGCTCCAGCGTGAGCCTGACGATCAGCGACGCATTGTCGGGGGCATAGTGAAGGACGTGATCCATACCGCCCTGTTAGACCACCGGCGCGCCACCACGCGAAGGAAAACGACCCTTCGCCGCATGATTGCGCAACACCCCGCCGGGTGCTCATCCTCCGGGCCGGATCGCCGCGTCCTCGACCTTGATCCGGTGGCGGAGCATCAGGGCGTTCAGCAGTGTGAAAACGAGCGCCACGCCCCAGAGCCCGAGGACGAGCGGCGCGACGATGATCTCGGCCACTACGAGGGCGTAGTTCGGATGGGGGATGAACTTGAACGGGCCGGTGGAAACGAGGGGTGCATCCGTTACGATAATGCGCGTCGTCCAGCGGTTGCCCAGTGTTCTGAGTATCCAGATGCGGAACCCTTGCAGGATGACATAGAGGATGAGCCAGAAGGGTCGCACGGCTTCGTTCCAGCCCAGCAGCAGGATCGCGGCCAGCCATGCCGCGTGCATCGCAACCATCACCGGGTAATGGCCTGCCCCCACTTCATGCGCGCCATCGGCCAGCAGGCGCGCGGTGTTGCGCCGGGCGATAATAAGCTCCCCCAGCCGCTGCAGGATCAGGAAGCCCAGGAACAGGAAGGTGGCCGTCGTCACGCCGCCACCCTGATAGGCAACAGCGAGGCGGTGAACCCCGGCCCCAGCGCGCAGAGCGCGAACTGACCCGTCGCGCCTTGTTCCAGCACCTCTTTCAAAACGAAAAGCGCCGTGGGCGCGGACATGTTTCCGGCGGCCCGCAGCACCGCCCGCTCCGCGTCGAGCGCGCCCGGGGGAAGGGCCATCGTGGCCTCGATCGCTTCGAGAACCTTGGTGCCGCCCGGATGGCAGACAAAGCGGTCCACCTGCGCGACCGAGAGATCAGCAGCCGCCAGCATGGTTTCCACGGCGGGGAGGAAATTCTCCTGCACGAAACCGGGGATTGACCGGTCGAAGATGACGCCGAGCCCGGTTTCATCCACGTCCCAGCCCATGATGGGAAGGGTGTCGGGCCAAAGGTGCTCCTGCCCGTGGCCCAGTGTGATCCCGCCCGCCGCTGCTGCGCTGTCGCTGGTCAGGACCGCCGCTGCCGCCCCGTCCCCGAAGAGAACGGTTGCAATGATATCGGCCTTCTGAAGCCGGTCGTTGCGAAAGGAAAGCGAGCAGGTTTCCACCGTGACCATCAGCACACTGCTGCCCGGTTGCGCCGCCGCGAGCCGCCGCGCCACCGACAGGCCCGTGACCCCGCCCGCGCAGCCCAACCCGAACACCGGCACGCGCTGCACGTCGCGGCGGAACCCCATGCGCCGAAAGGCCTGCGCCTCCAGCGTCGGGGTGGCGATCCCGGTGGAGGACACGGTGACCACGGTGTCGACTTCGGTCGCTGTCATTCCCGCATCCGCCAGCGCCGCTTCGGCCGCGCCGATGAAAAGCGCGGTGGCCCCCTCCAGATAGGCGGCACCGCGATCGGCCCAGCCGTGGTCTTCGGTGAACCAGTCGAGCGGCTGGACGCTGTAGCGCATGTCCACGCCCGCGTTCTCGAAGGCGGGAACCAGCCTTTCGAACTGCGGATACCGGGGGCCGAGCAAGCGGCGCGCATGGTCAAGCACCACGTCCTGCGGCAACCGATGCGGCGGCAGGGCGGTACCCAGCCCGCGCAGCGTCACGGCCTGTGCCGTCTCTGCGGGCGCGGCAGACATATGGGCCGGATTGCTCTGATACACTTGGCTGTCCTTTCGGGCGGTGCCGTCGATCTTTCGGCGGTAAACCCTGAACCTAGCCCACGCCCAGAAGGCGACCAGCAGCACCACGCACCGGGCCGGACACATTCATTTGTTCGCCCCTTCCAGCAATGGGGCAAAAAAGGGTGGGGCGGGCATGGCACCATGGCGCGGTTGCCCCTATAACGCCTGCACCGACCCTTGCCATTGGAGTTGCCGCAATGACCGGAGAGCTTTCCCCCATCGACAAGGCGAAATTCGTCGCCGCCCGGCGGGCCGCCGATTTCGTCGAGGACGGCATGCGCGTGGGGCTGGGCACCGGCAGCACCGCCGCATGGCTGGTGCGCTGCCTGGGGGAGATGGTACGCGAGGACGGATTGAAGATCCGCGGCGTTCCCACCTCCAGCCGCACGGCAGAGCTTGCCCGCAACGTAGGGATCGAGGTGATCTCGCTCGATGAAGCGAAGTGGCTCGATCTGACCATCGACGGCGCGGATGAATTTGATGGAGAGTTGAACCTGATCAAGGGCGGCGGCGGCGCCCTGCTGCAGGAGAAGATCGTCGCCACCGCGAGCGATCAAATGGTGGTGATCGCCGATGTCGGCAAGGAAGTGGAGACGCTGGGCAACTTCCCCCTCCCGGTGGAGGTGATCCCCTTCGGCTGGCAAACCACGCAGGCACTGATCGAAGAGACGTTGATCAGCATGGACGTGCTGGGCAATTCCAGCACGCTGCGCATGAACGGTCAGGTCCCCTATATAACGGACGAAGGCAACCACATCCTCGATCTGCATCTCAACAGGATCGGCAATCCGCGCCAGTTGGCGCTGGTTCTGAACCAGATGCCCGGCGTGGTGGAGAACGGGCTTTTCATAGACATCTGCGATGCGGTCGTCGTGGGCTACGGGGACGGGCGGGTCGAGGTGCGCGACATCAACGAGGGCACCGTAGCCACTGAAAAACTTGATTTTGTCGAATCGGACAACCTGTTTTCGGATCTGAACGACTGAAACGAGACCACTGGGAAGGCGGGCGACATGGCGAGCAAGAAAGAAGCATCCGACGACAAGTTCGATTACGATCTTTTCGTAATCGGCGGCGGGTCGGGCGGTGTGCGTGCCGCGCGGGTGGCGGCCTCTGAACACGGGGTGCGGGTGGGGCTGGCCGAGGAAAGCCGCTACGGTGGCACCTGCGTGATCCGGGGCTGTGTGCCCAAGAAGCTGATGGTCTATGCCTCGGGCTATGCGGATCTGGCCAGCGAAGCGGCGTGCTACGGCTGGGATCACAAGACCGGCCCGTTCGATTGGCACATGTTCCGCGGTCGCCTGCACGAAGAGTTGGACCGCCTTGAAAAGGTCTACCGCAACCTTCTGACCAACGCCGGGGTCGAAACTTTCGACCAGCGTGCGACAATGAAAGATGCGCATACCGTCGAACTCGCCGATGGGACCACCAAGACAGCCAAGCACGTGCTGATCGCAGTGGGCGGGCACCCGGTGCGCCCTGAACTGCCCAATGCCGAACTC
>NZ_LWEX01000034.1 GCF_001634885.1 Sulfitobacter sp. HI0040
TCACGCGGTGTCTTTCGGACCCCAGGGGATGACGGCCTGCAGGGAGAGATCGTCCTGGTTGGCGGCCTTGCCGAGATTGGCGTTGAAGCCGTGGTCGCGGATGGTCAACGTGTAGTAGTCGGCGCCGGTCTCCTTGTTCTGCTTCTTCCAGATGCCGCCGCACTCGACCAGCTTGCCGCGCGGGGAGCGGCCGAGGACGCGGTGCGTGGGGGCCATCGGGTTCGTGCTCGCGACGGGTTCGACCGTGATGTCGAGGTCGAAGGTCAGGGTCGAGATGGACCCGACGCCCTTGGCGGTTTCGATGTCGGCGCTGGTGAATTTGATGCAGTTCGTGGTCATTGCTCTTCTCCTTGTTTGCGTTGCAATGATGGTCACCTTGCAGCTGGCCAAGGCCCGGCCACACCGCAGGCGGAGCGCAGCGGAGAGGGGCAGGCGCCGGTCTTTTTGCTCCGCGCGGAATGACCCGCAGGGACAGGGGAAAAAGATCGGCGACAACCTTTGTGGACGGGACGACAGCTGCGACGAGCATGTCATGCAACTCAGACATCGGGAGAAGTGCAGTGGCAGCGAAGGAAACTGGGTGAACAGCCGAGGGAGATGCCATGAGGGTATTGGCTCCTTTCTAACTCACCGAAGATGAGACATAGTCCAGACCTCAATGTCGCATCCCCAGGATCACTAACGTGCCAATAGTCTTCGCTGAAGCGCCCACGATGCGGAGGAGTGCTCGAGGCAAACAGGGCGTGGAACGAAAGGCCGGATCGCCACGAGACACCGCAACCATCCAATAGCCCTAATAGACAGCCCGGCTGGTTGGTTCGGTCAGAATATGGGACAGGACATTTGACCAAGGGCCGCCGCTACCAACAGACGGGACATAGTCTCTAGCTCCGGCAAGCGTCGCCGACTTGCCCTTCCAGTGCTCATGCTATACGTCATTGACACATACACCGCCGAAACCTATATGGGACAAGAGATGACACGATTGCATACAGTGGTCGAACTGCCCGAATTCCAGAGGCGCGCCAAGGCAATCATGTCAGACCAGGAGCGAGAGGCCGCGATCGACTTCATCGCCGCTAATCCGGAAGCTGGCGTCTCTCTTGGCGGCGGACTTCGGAAGGTCCGCATCCCGAGAGAGGGAGGCGGAAAGAGCGGCGGCTTCAGGACGGTGTATGTCTTTGGCGGGACCCGTATGCCGATTTTCCTGATCACGGTCTTCGCCAAGAATGAGAAAGCCAACCTGTCAAAGACCGAACAGGCCGCGGCAGTAGAGATGAGCAAGGCGCTTGTCGCGAAATATGGAGACGCAACATGAGTGCATTTGAATCCGTGTCCAAGGGACTGGAAGAGGCGCTGGCCTTCGCAGATGGCGATTTGGCCGGCGCAAAGGTGCATGAAGTTTCCGTGGCCGAGGTCGATGTCGCCGAAGTTCGGCAACGGACGGGCCTGTCCCAGGCAGAGTTCGCCAAGAGCATTGGCGTCGCGAAAGGCACGCTGCTGAACTGGGAACATGGGCGCCGGCACCCGACAGGCCCGGCTCAGGTTCTGCTGGCATTGATCGCAAAGAAGCCTTCTGTCGTGCAGGACCTTTTGCGCGGGGCGTGAACCGGGGCCTAGGCCCCGATCCTCTTGATGCGGATCCCGAGCTTGCGAGCCTTGTCGACGATATTCTCGGTGATACCCGAACCGGGCGTGGCGATCAGACCCTGCGGCATCGTCTCGAGCATCTTGTCGTTGCGCTTGAAGGGGGCGGCCTTGCCGTGGCTCTTCCAGTCGGGCTTGAAGACCACCTGGGTGACGCCGCGGGTATCTGCCCAGCGAGCCGCTATCATCTCGGCGCCTTTGGGCGTGCCGCCGTGCAGGAGCACCATGTCCGCGTATTTGGCATGCGTGGCGTCGAGGACGGACCAGATCAGATCGTAGGCGTGATAATCCCCGCCAGAGAAGGCGATCCGCGTACCTTCGGGGCAGTGCACCTCGGTCTCTTTGCGGCGCTTGGCCGAGAGATAGGCCCGGCTGTCCACCACGGCGGATGTGAGGCCGCGATGCGAGACCTTGGATCCGGTGCGCGGTAGCCAGGGTGAGCCGGTGGTGGCCGAGAAGTGATCCACGGCCAGATCGCGCATCTGCTCGAAAGCGTCGCGATGGTCCCAGAGCTTGAGCCCGATCATTTGGAGACGCTCGAGCTCGACCGAGGCGATCTCGGAGCCGTCCTGGATGGCGAGGCTTTCCCGGACCTCGAATTCGTTGTCGTCGAGGAGCTTCTGGATATGGGTCAGCCGGCGATGGAAGATCGAGGTCAGAGACCAGAGCATCTCTTCAAGATTGTCTTCCAACTGGCTGCCAGTGAGGAGGACGATGGTGGTGTCAAAGAGGGTCGCCATGGCGAGGTCTACCTCATCTGGCTGGGGCAGGGGGCGATGATCGGTCTCACCGGGTCCCGGTCTCGCGCCATGAAGTGCGAGGTGGTCGAGGATGGCGGAGGTCACGCCGGTCTCCTCTTGGATGTCTGTCTGATTGGGCATTGTCTGGTTCCTCTGTTGGATCTGACCCGATTTGGATGGGGCGATAACAGGACCGGCGGCGACCGGGCCGCATCCGTCAGGATCGGAGCAGAGCGGAGAATGTGACCCGGGCCGGAAAATTGCCCCCGCGAGGAATGCCCTGAAGGGGCAGGGGAATTTTCTGGTGCGTGGCGCATTGCTGCCCGGGCGAGGGGCACTCAGCCCCGACCCGCCGGTCCATCGCTCCCGAAATCCAAACGGGATCAGATCGAACCCGCGGAACCTTTGCTCTGTCGGACATCACCGGGGAGGTTGACGGTCACCCATCCTCAATCTCCAGACCTTGTGCTTTCATGGCCCCTAACAGGGACCGGCGCAGCGCATCTTTGCCAAATGCCCGCAGATCGTCGTTGAAATCCCCCATGGCCGGCACGAGGCCGCCACATGCAATTCCAAGCGATTCCAGCTGGTTACGCAATTTCGTTGATGCGTTACGTCCAGCTTCGTCATTGTCCCGCGCGATCCAGATGCGCTTTATCCCCGGCGGCGGGATGAAGAGGCCGAGATGGGTGGCGGTGAGACAGGAGGCAAGGTTGAATTCAGGAAGAGCCGTGCCGATCGAGAGGGCGTTCTCGAGCCCTTCGCCGACGATGAGATCGCTACGAGAGGTGCCGGACCAGAAGCGGATGGCATGCCCGTGCAGATGTCCAAGGATCCTTTTCGGGCTCTCGATCGCAGCCAGACCGCCGGTGGACGGGTCGAGAAAAACCCTTGCGCATCCGGTGATCTGGCCCCGATTGTCAGTGATCTTAGCCAGCAGGGCAGGGGCCCTTTGTGGCGGATTGGCGTCGTCTTCGCCCTGCCGCAGGAAGACCCGCGGGTGATAGCGCAGGGCCGGGCCAAGACGCGTGATCCCGCGACCTTGCAGATAGGTGGCGCCCAATGTGCCAAGCACCGGCTTGCCTGCGGAGAAGAGTTTGCGCGCCCGCGCGATGCGTTTGCTGGAGGCAGCATCCGGTCGCTCAGCCCTTTGGGTTTCACGAGGTGCGGCAGGGCAGGGGCCCTCACCGAGAAAGGACCGGGCCTCCCTCAGGGTTTCCTTCAGCGTAACCGATCCGAGCCGTTCATGAAGCAGGTCGATCAGGTCGCCGTATTCACCCGTCGCGAAGTCCTGCCAAGACCCAGCCTTGCGCCAGCCTTCCGCCTGCAGTCGGATCGCGAGACTCTGCCCTTTTGCGCCAGAGGTGTCGCCAACCTGCCAATAGTTGCCCTGCTTGCGGCCTTCGGGAAAATACTGGCGGCAGAAGCTCTCGGCGCGGTCTGCCAGATCGGCCGAGAGATCTGCGATGCTGCGCCGCGCGTTCATGCGGCGGCATCCGCTGCGCCGGCGCCAACCGGATGCTCGGTGAGAATACGCGCCAGCACGTCGATGCCGTCCACCGGAATGAACACCCGGGTCTTCCACTGGATCACCTCGGTGAAGCAGCCCATCGCTTTCAGGCCGGGCAGGGCCGTGCCCGACGCACCGATCAGTTCAAGCCTCGGCTGTCCCATGACCAGGGACCGGCGCAGCTGGTAACCACCGAGCAGGCTGAGGGTCGTCCTGGCGTCCATCACCGCGGCGAAGACCTCCTGCGGTGTCATCTCGATTTGACAATCGAGGCCGAGCCGCGCGTAGACATTGAGAAGCTGCTCCTGGCTGACCAAACGGCCGATGGCGCGCTCGCCGTCTTGGGTCTGCAGGCGATAAATGCGCATGTTGTCTGGGGGGAGCCGGTCCCAGATCGGCAGGAGCAACCCGCAGATCAGAGTGATCTTCGATGTGGTGAACTCCGGCACCGCGTCAACCTCGGCCTGCCAGAACTGTTCGAACATCGCATCATCTATCTCTTCCCAGTGTGATTTCGAGAATTCGGAAAGGGCGAGGATCTCTGTTGCCATGGGCCGCAGCAGTTTCACCCGCAGGATCGGTACACCGTCCTCATCCATGAAGGCCGGTGCCTTGACCATCAGGGCCGCGCGCTTGGAGGTCTTGTTCCAGCACAGCGTCGCGCCTTTCGTGTCAGCGCAGATTGCTTTGACGCGGGGCAGGGTGAGCGGATCATTGCGATCTGTGCGCTCCACGGTCAGGGCAGTCGCCGTCGCGCCCGTCGCGTCATGCTCGAAGATGACCTTGCGATCGACGATCTCGAATTTCTCGGCGCGCAGGGTCTCAAGGCCGACATCGAGCGTGCCTGCCTGACGCGCGTCCTCGATGATCGCCGAAAGAAACCCACCAAAGGCCTCGAAAATTGCGTCCTGCATGTCGATCCTCAGCGCAAGGCAGCGGTTCAGGAACTGCCGGATCGGCGGCAGATTCTCTTTCATCGTGCCGTCCGCCTCATCGAGCGTCAGCCCGGTCATCTCCTGGAATTTGGCGTAAGAGCAGGCCTCGATCTTGCCCGCACGCAGCTTGTAGAAGAACTGCCGCAGCGCAGCGCGTGCGTAGGGACTCTCAAGGTTGTCCTCGGCGCGGAACATGTTCTGCCCGCCGGTCTCGCGTTGCCCCTTGGTGATGGCACCGAGCGTGTCGAGGCGGCGGGCGATGGTGGAGAGAAACCGCTTCTCACCTTTCACATTGGTCGCGACGGGGCGAAAGAGCGGCGGCTGCGCCTGATTGGTGCGATTGGTGCGCCCCAGCCCCTGGATCGCATTGTCCGCCTTCCAGCCGGGCTCCAGAAGGTAATGCACCCGCAGGCGCTGGTTCTTGGCCTCCAGATCGGCATGATAGCTGCGCCCGGTGCCCCCGGCATCGGAGAAGATCAGGATGCGCTTAGCATCGTCCATGAAGGCCTGCGTCTCGCCGAGGTTGGAGGAGGCGGCGCGGTTCTCGACCTTGAGCCGCCCTTCGCGCGTTTTCACGATGCGCCGCTTGCGCCCCGTGACCTCGGCCACCGCGTCCCCGCCGAAATGCCAGAGGATCTGGTCGAGCGCACCCTGCAACGGGGCGAGGGCACCCAGATGCTCGACGAGCTCATCCCGGCGCCGCTCAGCCTCGCGGCAGGTAATCGGGTTGCCATCCGCATCGAGAGCGGGGCGCGAGCGCAGATCGCCATTCTCGTCGGTGTAGGGCTCGAAGAGCTGCGTCGGGAACGAATGCATCAGGTAGTCCATGATGTTCTCCCTCGGCGTAAAATCGACCTGCAGATCATCCCAGTCCGAGGGCGGGATCTCCTCGAGGCGGCGTTCCATCACAGCCTCGCTGGTCGAGACCACCTGGATCACCGCCGCATGACCCGCCGCCAGGTCCGCCTCGATCGCGCGGATCAGCGAGGGGCATTTCATGGCGGTGATGAGATGATTGAAGAAGCGCTGCTTGTTGCTCTCGAAGGCTGAGCGCGCGGCGGATTTCGCCTGGGCGTTCAGCGTGCCGGTCTCGGAGGAAATACCCGAGGCCTGAAGGGCCGCCTCGAGGTTGGTGTGAATGATCTGATAGGCGTCGGCGTAGTTGTCGTAGATCGCGACCTGGGCGGGGGTCAGGTCGTGCACCAGCATCTCGTATTCGACCCCGGCATAGGAAAGGGACCGCGCCAGATAGAGCCCAAGCGCCTTCAGGTCCCGCGAGATCATCTCCATGGCCGCAATGCCCCCGGCCTCCATCGCGGCGACAAACTCGGCCCGCGTCACGAAGGGGAAATCTCCCGTACCCCAGAGACCGAGGCGGGAGGCATAGGCGAGATTGCCGACAACCGTCGCCCCGGTGGCCGAGACGTAGAGCACGCGGGCATCAGGAGCCGCGTTCTGCAGTGCGAGGCCGGCGAGACCTTGCTGCGACGCCTTCTTGTCGCCGCGGTCGGACTTTTCGCCGGCGGCGTTCGCCATGGCGTGGCTTTCGTCGAAAGCGATGACCCCGTCGAACCCCTCGCCGAGCCAGGACGTCACCTGGTCGAGGCGGGAGGCTTTCCCCTCGCGTTCGGCCGAGCGCAGCGTGGCATAAGTGACGAAGAGGATGCCCTCGGGCAGGCGGATATCGCTCCCCTGACGGAACTTCGAGAGCGGCACGATATCGCTTTCGCGCCCACCGAGCGCCATCCAGTCGCGACGCGCATCCTCGATGAGCTTGTCGCTTTTTGAGACCCAGGCCGCGCGGCGGCGCCCTTTGAGCCAGTTGTCGAGGATGATGCCCGCGACCTGCCGCCCCTTGCCGCAACCGGTGCCATCGCCGAGGAACCAGCCCTTGCGCAGGCGGAATGCACCCTCGTCACCCTCGGCGGCTGCCATCAGCTGGCCTTCGATCTCGCCGCGTTTGAACCAGCCCTTCAGATGCGTCTCGTGGGCATTGCCCGCATAGATGACGCTTTCGAGCTGCGGCGCGGAGAGGAGACCGTCGGCGACAAGAGTCTTCGGCAGGACGGGGCGGTAGGTCGGGACGGGCGGCGGGACCGAGGCCATGGCAGCAGATTGCACAAGTGCAGTGGGATGCTCCACCGCGCTGTCGATCCTGATCGCCTGAAGGTCATAGGCCTCGTAGACCGTATCCTGCAATACGCCGTCCGGTTCACTCCAGGCTTTCGGCAGATAGTCGAGCGGGGCCATCTCGATGTCGTCAAACGGATGTCGCGCGCGTTCCTCGGCGAGGGCACGGGTTTCCTGGCGGGCGGCGTTGCGCAGGGCATGGAGGTTGGTGCGGGTCGGGCGGGTCGGCACCGACAAGGCCGAACTGGTAGGGCAGGGCGGGGGGCTGCGGCGCTCGGGACAATGGGTCAGCACGGCGGAGAGAAGAGCGGCCGTGGTCGCGCAGGTCGGATGATAGGCGCCATCGATGT
>NZ_LWEX01000035.1 GCF_001634885.1 Sulfitobacter sp. HI0040
ACAAGCTGGTGGTGATGCATGGGCTCGAGACATCGGAGCGGCCTGACGACCTGCTGGAGGAATGCTGGCGGGTGCTGGGCCCGGGCGGGAGGGCCTTGTTCATCGTGCCCAATCGCGGCGGGTTCTGGGCGCGCCGGGACATCACGCCCTTCGGTTACGGGCGCCCCTATTCGCCGGGCCAGTTGGAGACCCAGCTGCGCCGTCACCAGTTCCTGCCCGAACGCCAGATGGGCGCGCTTTATCAGATGCCGTCACAGGGGCGGGTCTGGATGAAATCCGCGGGGCTCTTCGAGCGGATCGGGCGGCATGTGCCCACAATGATGGCCGGGGGCGCCTTCATGGTGGAGGCGACGAAAATCGTCCATCCGCCCAAGGGCAAGGTCCAGCGCAGCACCGCGAGCCGCGCGCTTGGCGTGCTGGAGGGTATGGCGGAGCCCAATGCCAAACCCGTGGGCGCCCGATTTGCACCTGAGCGCCGGTGAGAGGCGTCCGGTCGGGGGCCAGCCCCCGGACCCCCGAAGTATTTTCGATCATGAGAAGGGGTAAAAGCCCGGGCAGGGGGATTCGCACCGGCGGCGGCCCCGGGCCTCCCTGTCAATCTGTCGCACCCCCGCAGAGCGCGTGGAGAAAGGCGCTATCCACATCTCTTGCGCCACTATACTGTGTTGCGGGGTGGGGAACGGTCTGCTACATCGCCCCTGATTTAGACGTCTTGGATGATTTCAAGCCGCGCCAACTTGCTGGTGACGCGAAGGTTTCGCATATCCGGCTCTGACGTATGAGAGGATGGACGTGTCCGAACCCGCTTCGATCTCGACCGGTATCGCCCAACGATATGCGAGCGCCGTTTACGATCTGGCCCGCGAGGCCGACAAGGTCAGCGCCATTGAAAGTGATCTCGATGCGCTGGAAGCCGCGATCGCCGACAGTGACGATTTCCGCAGCCTGATCCATTCGCCGATCTATTCGCGCGAAGAGCAGACAAAGGCCGTCACGGCGCTGGCAGGCAAGATGGGCCTGAGCGACATCATGTCGAATACGCTGGCCCTGCTGGCCCAGAAGCGCCGCCTCTTCGTGCTGCCGCAGCTGATCCAGTCGCTGCGCGAAACGATCGCCGCCGAAAAGGGCGAGATGACAGCAGAAGTCACCAGCGCCAAGGCGCTGACCAAGACACAGTCCGAAAAGCTCGTGAAGTCCCTCAAGGCCAGCACCGGCAAGGAAGTGAAACTGAAAACGACCGTCGATGAATCGCTCATCGGCGGTCTCGTCGTAAAAGTGGGCTCGAAGATGATCGACACCTCGATCAAGGCCAAGCTCAATTCCCTCCAGAATGCAATGAAAGAGGTCGGATAAATGGGTATCCAAGCAGCAGAGATTTCTGCGATCCTGAAGGACCAGATCAAGAACTTCGGTCAGGAAGCCGAAGTTGCCGAAGTGGGCCGGGTTCTCTCCGTCGGTGACGGTATCGCCCGCGTCTATGGTCTGGACAACGTTCAGGCCGGGGAGATGGTCGAGTTTCCCGGTGGTATTCAGGGCATGGCCCTGAACCTCGAATCCGACAACGTCGGTGTCGTGATCTTCGGCTCCGACCGTGACATCAAGGAAGGCGATACGGTCAAGCGCACGAACTCCATCGTGAGCGTTCCGATCGGTGACGAACTGCTGGGCCGCGTTGTCGACGGTCTGGGTAACCCCATTGACGGCAAGGGCCCGATCAACGCCAGCAAGACCGGCGTGGCCGATGTGAAGGCGCCGGGCATCATTCCGCGTAAATCCGTGCATGAGCCCATGGCGACCGGCCTCAAGGCCGTCGATTCCATGATCCCGATCGGCCGCGGCCAGCGGGAACTGATCATCGGCGACCGTCAGACCGGCAAGACCGCCGTGGCGCTGGACGCGATCCTGAACCAGAAGTCCTATAACGACGAGGCGGGCGACGACGAGAGCAAGAAGCTCTACTGCGTCTACGTCGCCATCGGCCAGAAGCGTTCCACCGTGGCGCAGCTGGTGAAGAAGCTGGAAGAAACCGGTGCGATGGAGTATTCCATCGTGGTCGCCGCCACCGCGTCCGAGCCTGCACCCATGCAGTTCCTCGCACCCTATTCCGCGACCGCCATGGCCGAACATTTCCGTGACAACGGGCGCCACGCGCTGATCGTTTACGATGATCTGTCCAAACAGGCCGTGTCCTATCGTCAGATGTCGCTGCTGCTGCGCCGCCCGCCCGGCCGCGAAGCCTATCCGGGCGACGTTTTCTATCTCCACTCCCGCCTGCTGGAGCGGTCGGCCAAGCTGGGCGACGATGCCGGTAACGGGTCGCTGACGGCGCTGCCGATCATCGAAACCCAGGGCGGTGACGTGTCGGCCTTTATTCCGACGAACGTGATCTCCATCACCGACGGTCAGATCTTCCTCGAGACGGAATTGTTCTACCAGGGTATCCGCCCTGCCGTGAACACCGGTCTGTCGGTTTCGCGTGTGGGCTCCTCCGCCCAGACCAAGGCAATGTCCTCCGTGGCGGGCCCGGTGAAGCTTTCTCTGGCCCAGTACCGCGAGATGGCGGCCTTCGCCCAGTTCGGTTCCGACCTCGACGCCGCGACACAGCGTCTGCTGAACCGCGGTGCGCGTCTGACCGAGCTGATGAAGCAGCCGCAGTATTCGCCGCTGACCAACGCCGAGATCGTCGTTGTCATCTTCGCGGGCACGAACGGGTATCTCGACAAGGTCGATGTCTCCGACGTGGGCCGTTTCGAAGCGGGCCTGCTGAACCACATGCGGTCGAAGCACAAGGACGTGCTGGACTGGATCACCAACGAAGATCCGAAGATCAAGGATGACGCCGCCGACAAACTGCGCGCCGCTATCGATCCGTACGCCGCTGACTTCGCTTAAGGAGAGATAAGCCAATGGCAAATCTCAAGGACCTTAAAAACAGGATCTCGTCGGTCAAATCGACCCGCAAGATCACCAAGGCCATGCAAATGGTTGCCGCGGCGAAGCTTCGCCGCGCGCAGGACGCTGCCGAGCAGTCGCGCCCCTACACCGAGCGGTTCAATGCCGTGATGTCGGGGCTGGCCGCTTCGGTCGGCGGTTCGGATTCCGCGCCCAAGCTTCTGTCGGGCACCGGCAGCGACAAGGTGCAGCTTCTGGTCGTCATGACATCCGAACGTGGGCTGTGCGGCGGTTTCAATACCAACATTGTCAAACTCGCAAAGACGCGGGCCCGTGCAATTCTGGCCGAAGGGAAGGAACTCAAGATCCTGACCGTCGGCAAGAAGGGCCGCGACCAGCTCAAGCGTGATTTCGGCAAATACCTCGTCGGTCACGTCGACCTGAGCGATGTGAAGCGGTTGGGATATGCCGATGCACAGAATATCGCAAAGGACGTTCTGTCGCGTTTCGATGAAGGCGTATTCGATGTCGCGACGATCTTCTACGCGAAGTTCGTGAACGTCGTCAGCCAGGTTCCGACAGCCCAGCAGATCATTCCCGCGGCTTTCGGAGCCGAGGAAGACGAAAGCGGGCCTTCGACCCTGTTTGACTACGAACCCTCGGAAGAGGCGATCCTGGCCGATCTTCTGCCGCGTGGCGTCGCCACTGCGATCTTCAGCGCTCTGCTGGAAAACGCGGCATCGGAGCAGGGCGCGCGCATGTCCGCGATGGACAACGCGACCCGCAACGCCGGCGAGATGATCGAAGACCTGACCATCGAATACAACCGTTCGCGTCAGGCTGTCATCACCAACGAGCTGATCGAAATCATTTCCGGCGCGGAAGCGCTGTAGACAAAACCGGAGAAACGACATGGCACAAGCAGTCGGAAAAATCACCCAGGTCATCGGCGCCGTCGTCGATGTGCAGTTCGAGGATCACCTGCCCGAGATTCTGAACGCTCTGACAACCGAAAACCAGGGCAAGAACCTGATCCTGGAGGTCGCGCAGCACCTCGGCGAGAACACCGTTCGCGCCATCGCGATGGATGCGACAGAAGGTCTGGTGCGCGGTCAGCGCGTGGAAGACACCGGTGCCCCTATTCAGGTGCCGGTCGGCAAGGCCACGCTGGGCCGCATCATGAACGTGACCGGCGAGCCGGTGGATGAAAAAGGCCCGGTCGACGCGACGGAAACCCGTGCCATCCACGGCGATGCGCCCGCGTTCGAAGAGCAGTCCACCGCGACCGAAATCCTGACCACCGGTATCAAGGTCATCGACCTGCTGGCCCCCTACACCAAGGGCGGCAAGATCGGCCTCTTCGGTGGTGCCGGGGTGGGCAAGACCGTTCTGATCATGGAACTGATCAACAACATCGCCAAGGTGCACTCCGGTGTGTCGGTCTTCGCCGGTGTGGGCGAGCGGACGCGGGAAGGGAACGATCTTTACCACGAGATGATCGAATCCGGCGTTATCGTGCCCGACAACCTGACGGAATCGAAGATTTCGCTGGTCTACGGCCAGATGAACGAGCCTCCGGGTGCGCGTATGCGCGTGGCCCTGTCCGGTCTGACGCTGGCCGAACAGTTCCGTGACGAATCCGGTTCTGACGTTCTGTTCTTCGTGGACAACATCTTCCGCTTTACCCAGGCGGGTTCCGAGGTGTCGGCCCTGCTGGGTCGTATCCCCTCTGCCGTGGGTTATCAGCCGACGCTGGCGACCGACATGGGCGCGATGCAGGAACGCATCTCCTCCACCCGGTCCGGTTCGATCACTTCCGTTCAGGCCGTCTACGTGCCCGCGGACGACCTTACTGACCCGGCGCCCGCGACCTCCTTTGCGCACCTCGACGCGACGACCGTTCTGGACCGTGCGATTTCCGAAAAGGGCATCTACCCGGCTGTGGACCCGCTGGGTTCCACGTCGCGCCTGCTTGACCCGCTGATCATCGGCGAAGAGCATTACAAGGTCGCGACGGACGTTCAGCAGGTGCTTCAGCGCTACAAGTCGCTGCAGGACATCATCGCCATTCTCGGCATGGACGAACTCAGCGAAGAAGACAAACTGGCCGTGGCCCGCGCCCGCAAGATCGAGCGTTTCCTCAGCCAGCCCTTCGACGTTGCGAAGGTCTTTACCGGGTCTGACGGTGTTCAGGTGCCGCTGGAAGACACGATTGCTTCGTTCAAGGCCGTTGTTGCCGGTGAATATGACCACCTGCCCGAAGGCGCCTTCTACATGGTCGGCGGCATCGACGAAGTGAAAGCGAAAGCGGAAAAAATGGCGGCTGACGCCGCCTGAGGGAGCCTGAGCAATGGCAGACACGATGCAATTCGACCTGGTCTCGCCGGAGCGGCGGCTCGCCTCTATGCAGGTGGAGACGGTGCAGATACCGGGCGCGGACGGGGATATGACGGCGATGGCAAACCATTCGCCGACCATCACCACCTTGCGGCCCGGTATCCTGAAGGTCGAAGGGCCGGAGGGATCGGCGGACTTCGTCGTAACGGGCGGTTTCGCGGAAATCAGCGACCGGGGCGTTTCGGTTCTGGCCGAACGTGCCGTTCCCCGGGGCGACATGACCCAGGAACAGCTCGACAGCATGATGGACGAAGCCCAGCAGGACTACACGCGGGCGAAGGAAAACTTCGTGAACGAACCGGGCCCCGTCGATGACGCGGCCAAACTGCTGGCCGACATGGTCGCAGTCGGGGATGAGATCGGATTGTCCTCGAAACAACCGAGTCTTTGAAGTCACGGAACAATTTGTTCGAAAGGCCCCGCCCCGGCGGGGCCTTTCCTCATTCCGGGGGAGGCGTTAACTGTTTTTGAGAACATGTTGCGAAGCGAACGCGGATCACGATGAACAGACTGAAAGGCCACACCGTCGGCGTCGATAGCGGGGACGTCGTTCTCTTTACCGATTATGAGAACGGCGGCGACATGTGGACAGGCCGGGGCCAGCGCGAACGCCGCCGGCGCATTCGCTTTTCGGAGTCCTATCAGGAAGCGCCCACCGTGCAGCTTTCGCTGTCACTCTGGGACGTGGACGCAACCACCGTCATGCGGGCCGACCTCGCGGCCGAAGCAGTCACCAAAAGCGGTTTCGACATGGTGTTCCGCACATGGGGCGATACGCGCGTAGCACGGGTGCGCGTTGCATGGACTGCGATCGGGGCACTTCCAGACGATGATCAGTGGGATGTTGGCTGACGCGCGCCGCGTTAGGGGCCGGGATCACTCGGCCTTGTACATTCCGTCGTAGATCGGGCCGAGCGTATCGGCTTCGAACAGCGATGACACCGACGTGCCGTTCCAGATGTTCAGGATGGCCTGCGCGAAAATCGGTGCGGTCGGCACAATGCGGATGTTCTGGGCGTTCTTGACGGCATCGGTCGGCGCGATGCTGTCGGTCAGCACCAGCGATTTCATCACCGAATTGCTGACCCGTTCGACCGCGGGGCCGGACATGACGCCGTGGCTGATGTAGGAGTGGACCTCCTTCGCGCCGTTTTCCAGCAACACTTCGGCAGCCTTGCAGAGCGTGCCGGCGGTATCGCAGATGTCATCCACGATGAGGCAAATCTTGCCTTTCACGTCCCCGATAACGGTCATTTCGGCCACTTCGCCGGGCTTTTCGCGCCGTTTGTCGACGATGGCGAGGGGGGAGTTGATGCGTTTTGCCAGTTCGCGCGCGCGGGCCACGCCGCCCACGTCGGGGGAAACGACCATCAGTTCGCTCATGCGGTCCTTGAAGGTATGTTTGATGTCCAGCGCAAACACCGGCGAGGCATAGAGGTTATCGACTGGGATGTCGAAGAACCCCTGAATCTGGGCCGCGTGCAGATCCATCGTCAGCACCCGCTCGACGCCGGTGCCCACCAGCATGTTGGCCACCAGCTTGGCGGTTATGGGGGTGCGTGCCTTGGTGCGGCGGTCCTGCCGGGCATAGCCGAAATAGGGCAGCACTGCCGTGACCCGGGCGGCGGATGACCGGCGCAGGGCATCGGCCATGATGAGCAGTTCCATCAGGTTGTCGTTGGCCGGGTTCGAGGTCGACTGGATGATATACATGTCCTCGCCGCGCACGTTCTCGAAAACCTCGACAAAGATTTCGCCGTCGTTGAACCGTTCGACCCGCGCATCGACCAGACCCACGTTCATACCGCGATGCAGGGACATCCTCCGGGCGATGGCTTTTGCCAGTGGCATGTTTGAGTTTCCGGCAATCAGCTTCGGCTCGGACGTATGGGGCATGCGGTCTCCGGGGAGGGGATTGTGACAGATTCGCGACGTTGACACCGCTTATCACGGCCTTACCGTGCCGCAAAGCTGCCGTACCCCCCAAGGAGATCCAAATGCCCAGCATCGACTATTTTTTCGCGACCCTGTCACCCTATTGCTATCTGGCGGGGGATCGGCTGGAGAAGATCGCCGCCAAGCATGACGCCCAGATCAACTACAAACCTTTCGACCTGATCGCGGCCTTCGGCCGGACCGGCGGGACGCCTCCGAAGGACAGGCATCCGAGCCGGCAGGAATACCGCGCGCAGGAGCTGACCCGTCAGGCGAAGAAGCTGGACATGCCCTTCAACCTGAAACCGGCCCACTGGCCGACCAATGGTGCCCCCTCGGCCTATGCCTTCATCGCCGCGCAGAACGCCGGTGATGGCGATCTGGGTCAGCTGGCCCGCGCGATTTTCCGCAGCGTCTGGGCAGAGGAGAAAGACATTGCCGAGGATGACGTCGTGCGCGATTGCCTGAAAGAGGCGGGCTTTGACCCGGCGCTTGCCGACAGTGGGCTGCTGGAGGGTGCCGAGACATATGCCGCCAATCTGGAAGAAGCGGTAGAGCGCGGCGTGTTCGGTGCGCCGTTCTATATCGTCGGCGAACAAAGGTTCTGGGGGCAGGACCGGCTGGAGGATCTGGATCTGCATCTCGCGGGAAAGCTTTGATCCCCCATACCCATACCCGCCGGTTCGGAGAAGGCCCGCGGCAGGCACTGGCGATCCATTGTTCGCTCGCCCATTCGGGCGCCTGGCGCGGGGTGGGGGAGGCGCTGTACGACAGCGCCACCCTGCTGGCCTACGATCTGCCGATGCATGGCCGTTCCGGCGGCTGGAACGGCGAGGGGAACATACACGACATCGCGACCGATATGGCCCGGGCCCTGCTGAGCGCGCCGATGGACCTGATCGGCCATTCCTTCGGCGCGACGGTGGCCCTGCGCCTTGCCATCGAAAACCCCGAATTGGTGCGCAGCGTCACAATGATAGAACCCGTCTATTTCGCCGCCGTGCTGGAGGACGAACCGGACCGCGTTCAGAAATACTATGAATACACCGCGCGTTTCGACAAGGCGCTGGCAGCGGGCGATCCGATGGAAGCCACACGCATGTTCAACCGCGGCTGGGGGGACGGCACCAAATGGGACCTGATCCCGCAGGCCACGCGGGACTACATGGCCGAAAGGATTCATTTCGTCCCGGCGAGCACGCCGTTTCTGGGCGAGGATTCCGCCGGTCTGCTGAAACCCGGCATGTTCGAGCGTGCCTCCATGCCCGCCCTGCTGCTCGAAGGGGACGCGTCACCCGACATGAGCTACGCCATCAACAAGTCCCTCGAACGCCGCTTGCCCGATGCGCGCCGCGAACGCATCGCCGGGGCCGGGCATATGGCGCCGCTGACCCACCCGCGCGAAGTCGCGCAGGCGATCCGGGGCCTATTCGAAGTGTCCTAGGAAGCTGTCGATCGCATCGCGTGACAGCGACCAATCACAGACCAGCCGGGCGCCCAGCATCGCGTCTTCGTCATTGCCTTCCAGTTTCGCATCCCACAGGTAATAGCGCGCGCCCGCTTCGTGCAGCTTGCGATGCACCCGGCGCGGGAAGCGCGCGAAGACCATGTTGGCTTGCGGCTCGTGCAGGAACTTGGCGCCCGCCACGCGCAGGCCTTGGGCCAGATAGGCCGCGTTGTCATTGGCCGCCCGGGCATTGTCGATCCACAGATCGCCCTGAAGATAGCCGGCCATCTGGGCAGAGAGGAAACGATGCTTGGAAAACAGATGCGCGCCCCGCTTGCGTCGCAACTCGAACTCCCACGCCTTGGAGGGATCGAAGAAGATCACCGCCTCCACCCCCATGCAGCCGTTCTTTGTGCCGCCGAAACTGACGACATCGACACCGGCTTTCCATGTCATTTCCGCTGGTGAACAGTTCAGCGCCACCATGGCATTGGCGAACCGCGCGCCGTCCAGATGAACGGGGAGGTCGTAATCCTTTGCCACCGCCGTCAGCGCGCGCAGGTTTTCCAGTGAATGAACCGACCCGCGTTCGGTGACCTGCGTGATGGAGACGGGGCCGCGCTGTGCGGAATGCACATCGCCCGGATCATGGGGCGCGATGGCGGCGCGCAGTGCTTCGGGCGTCATCACGTCATCCGTAGGGATCACCTTCAGCTTGGCGCCGCCCGCGAAAAACTCCGGCGCATTGCATTCGTCTTCGTGGATATGCGCCACTTCGGAGCAGAAGATCGTTTGCCAGGGCTGGCAATAGGTCGCCAGCGCCAGCGCGTTGGCCGCCGTGCCGGTGGCCACCAGGTAAACAGCAGCCTCCGGTGCCTCGAAAGCGGTGCGGATCGCGTCACGCACCTCGTCCATGATCGGGTCCTTGCCGTAGGGTATGGCGTAGCCGTCGTTCGCGCGAACCACCCGGTCGAGGATCTGCGGATGAACAGGCCCGGCGTTGTCGGAGGCAAAAAACATCAGGACGGCTCCTCGATCAGATGGTCTTCCCATTCTTCGAATGGGGTGTCGAATTCGGACACGGTCGAATGCTGCACGGAAATGCCCGCCTCGTGCACGCTGTCGGCGCGGCCGGAAATCAGCGGGTGCCAGTCATAAAGGGGGCGGCCTTCCCACAGCAAGCGATAGGCGCAGGTGCGGGGCATCCAATAGGCGTGTTCATCAAGGTTATCGGGGCGCAGCACGATACAGTCCGGGACGAACTGGTGACGATTTTCGTAATGGGCGCAGCGGCAGGTGGCATCGTCCAGCAGGCGGCAGGCAACGCTGGTTAGGGCGACCTCTCCGCTGTCCTCGTCCTCCAGCTTGTTCAGGCAGCATTTGCCGCAGCCATCGCAAAGCGCCTCCCACTCCCGCGCGGTCATCTTGTTCAGGGGCGTGGTTTCCCAGTACCGGGGGCGCAGACCCTTGCGGGGGATCGGATCGCTCATCGGGCCGCCACTATGCGCCGGGCCTCGGCGCTGTCGGCATCCATCTGGGCGATCAAGGCATCGAGACTGTCGAACTTCTCTTCCGGGCGGAGGTGCTCGACCAGCGCCACCGACAGATGCGCGCCGTAAAGATCCCCGGTGAAATCGAAGAGAAAGGTTTCGATGTTGGGCCGGTTCTCTCCGAACATCGGGCGCACGCCAAGGCTGGCGACCCCGGTGTAGCTTCCCGCATGCGGCCCCTCCAAGACGTCGACCAGCACGGCATAGACGCCAAAGGCCGGCGGGTGCAGTCCCTCGATCGACATGTTGGCGGTGGGGTATCCCAGTTCGCGGCCCCGTTGTTCGCCGCCGATCACGGGTCCTTCGATCCGGTGCCAATGGTCCAGCATGGCGGCGGCATCGCGCGGGCGGCCTTCGCTCAGTGCCTTGCGGATGGCGGTGGAGGAAACCGTTTGCGTATCCCGCGCCATGAGCGGTGCGATGGTGACGCCAAAGCCGAAATCCGCACCGAACCGCACAAGGTCATCCGCAGTGCCGCTGCGCCCCTTGCCGAAGCAGAAATCCGCGCCCACAACCACATGGCGCAGACCAAGGCCCCGATGCAGAACGTCGCGCGCGAAGGCTTCGGGGCTCAGCGAGGCCAGCGCCTTGTTGAAGGGCAGTTCGTAAAGTCGTGAGACACCGAGTTTTTCCAGCCGGTGGGCGCGTGCCTCCGGGCCCATCAGGCGAAAGGGCGGGGCGTCGGGGGCGAAATATTCCCTTGGATGCGGCTCGAAGGTGACAACGCCCAGTGGCGCATCCGGGCAGGCGCTGCGCGCGATGTCTATGACCGAACGGTGGCCCGTGTGCACGCCGTCGAAATTGCCGATCGCGGCGCTGGCACCCCGATCCTGCGGTTCGACATATCTGTAATCTCGCACGATACGCATGGGATGTGCGTAGCCCCGGCAACCGGCGAGGGCAAGAGCGGGCGGCGGCCCGGCGGGCCGTGCCGGCCCGGCTTCAGTCGAACTTGCGTGAGGGGGCCAGAACGGTGGCTTCGCCCACCAGCACCTTCTTGCCGTCGACGGTGCACTGGCAGTCCATCTTCACCCGGCGCTTGCCGAATTCGATATCCGTCACGGTTACTTCCGCGCGCACCATGTCGCCGGGGCGCACGGGCCCCAGAAACTTGAGCGACTGGCCAAGGTAGACCGTACCATGGCCCGGAAGCTGCTCGCCGATCACGGCAGAGACGAGTCCGGCGGTCAGCATGCCATGTGCGATGCGCCCTTCGAAGATCGTGTCGCGGGCGTAGTCGTCATCCAGATGCACCGGGTTGCGGTCGGTCGAGACGGCGGCGAACATCTCGATATCCTCGTCGGTCACCACCTTCTGCAGATATCGCGTCATCCCGATTTCGATGTCTTCGATACAGATCGTTCCGCGCGGCAGGTTATCCAACATGATTCGCCCTCAAACAATAAAATGGCGTCCCGTATCCCGGGATGGCAACTTTATTGCTTTGCAACTGCAGAAAATCAAGTCTTAATCACCCTAGCGGAGGTGTCCTATGGTATAGGTCGGCGCGGCTTGGTGCTCCTCCAAATAGGCGCGGAGGGCCGCCGGGTCGGGTGTACCACGGGTTTTTGTCTCCGCCGCCGCCAGCCCGCCGGAGATGAAGAGCGAATCGATATCCTCCCCCGCGGCACCGGCCACATCTGTCAGGATCCCGTCCCCCACGGCGAGGATGCGGCTGTCAGGGATATCAACGCCAAGTGCCGCCAGCCTGCGCCGGGCCAGATCGTAGATGGGCGGGTGCGGCTTACCGAAATAGAGGCTTTCGCCGCCCATCTCGGTATAAAGAGCGGCCAGCGCGCCGGCGCACCATTCACGTTCCTCGCCCCGGTCCACCACGATATCGGGGTTGGCGCAAAGCAGCTTGAGCCCGCGCTGCTTTGCCAGCAGGAACTCGGGCCGCATGACCGAAGGATCGGCCTTCGGATCCGCGGGGCCGGTGCAGACGATGCCTTCGGCCTCGTCCAGCGGAACGCGCTCGACCTCTACCGGATTTTCAAGAATTTCGAGCGGCTGAAAGAACCGGTCGTCGCGGCCGTCTCCGATATACCAGACCTTTTTGCCCACCGCGCCCTGGAACATGGCAGAGCGCGCCGAATCGCCCGAGGTGGCGATACTGTCCCACGCGTCTTCGGGCACGCCGAAATGACCCAGCTGTCGCGTCACTCCGGCGCGCGGGCGCGGCGAATTGGTGACCAGAACCACCTTGCCGCCCCGCGACCGATAGGCCTGCAGTGCAGAGACGGCATCGGGCAGGGCGCGCACACCGTCATGCACGCAGCCCCAGAGATCGACGAACATCGCGTCGTATTGATCGGATACTTCGTCCAGCCGGTCGATGATCTGTGTCATGCGCTCTCCTTTTCGTTGGGGGACGCATAGGCCATCCCCGCGCGAGAGGGAACAGGGCCGCTAATCCCGGTTACCGGGAATCGGGCGGTTACGGGTCCAGTCGAAGCTGCCTGCATCACGCTCTTCCACCGCGCGTTTCCACCCTTCAGACTCCGCACGCGCCTTGAAGTTCAGCCCCTCGGGCGAATGGCGCGTAATGCCATCGAACACGGTTGCAAGTCTTTGGGTCTGGTTGATCGTGGCCTCGATGGTCTGGTTGATGACCATCTTCTGCATGGCAAGCTGGTTGATCGGCACGCTTGCCATCCGGCCCGCCAATGCTTCCACTTCGGCATCGAGATCGGCGGCGGGCACGGATTTCAGCACCAGCCCCATTTCGGCGGCTTCGACGCCGGTGATCTTGTCACCCGTCAGCAGCATCCGCTTGGCCTTTTCCAGACCCAGCCGATAGGTCCACATCGCCGTCGTCGGGCACCCCCAGACGCGCGTGGGCATGTACCCGATACGTGCATCATCCGCCATGATCACAAGATCGCAGCAGAGCGCGATATCGCTGCCGCCCGCCACCGCATGGCCATGGACCTTGCAGACGACCGGTTTGTGGGCCCGGAACAGCGACATGAAATGCTGCGTGTTCGCCCACATGAACTGGTAGTCCTGCATCGGGTCCCATGGCATCGACTGGGTCATCGCGTTGGTGGGGTCGGCGGCGTAGTGGGCCAGATCGTAGCCCGCGCAGAAGGCTTCGCCCGCGCCGGACAGGATCATCACGTGAACCTCCGGGTCGGCGTCCGCCTCGGCCACGGCGGCAGCCAGTTCGCCCGGCAGGTCGTCATTGATGGCGTTTAGCACCTCGGGCCGGTTCAGCGTGATCCGCGCGATACGTCCCGTGGTTTCGTAAAGGATTGTCGACATGAAAAAGGCTCCCCGGCGTCTGCGGGGAGCCTATGCACCGTTCTGCGATTCGTCCAAGGACGGGCGGCGCTTACAGCTTGAGGTTGGGGATGATCTGCTTCTTGCGGCTCATGATCCCGGGCAGGACGACCGTGTCACCCTCCACCCGTGCCTCAAAGCTGCGCTCGGCGATCCGGCGGACCGTATCGTTGGGCACCAGCAGCGTCGCCTCTTCCTTCAGGATGTCCACGACGAAAAGCAGCACCTCTGCCGCGCCGTCTTCTTCGGCCACCTTCGGCATGGCCTGCATCAGCGCATCCTTGCGCTCCAGCAGCGGCTGGGGGGAGGTCGTCTCCAGCACGGAAACGCGCAGTGCCGTCCCGTCGAGATCGAATTCCTTGCTGTCCATCCGCAGCAGCTCGGCCTCGGAAAAGGCGGACACATCCGATTTCGCGGCGAACATCTCGTCCGCGTAGCTGTCGATGTCCACACCGAGGTCCTGCGCCAGCGCCTCCGCGATCGCGCGGTCTTCCTGCGTGGTGGTGGGGCTGCGGAACGCGAGCGTGTCCGACAGGATGCACGACAGCGCTGCACCCTTGACCCCGCGGGGGGCCTGCGCCCAGTCCTTGCCGATCATCTTGTACATGATGGTGGCGGTGCAGGCGAGCGGCTGGATGTTGATCTCGATCGGGCCGCGGGTTTCCAGACCGGCCACCAACCGGTGATGATCGATGATGCCGGTGATGTCCGCATCGTTGATATTGCCCGGCAGTTCGGCAGGGTTGTTGGTGTCCACGATGACGACGGGCGTATCCGCCGCGAGGTCGGTCAGGATCTCGGGCTTGTCCAGAGCCCAGTGGTCCAGCACGAAGAGCGCTTCGGTATTGGGTTCACCGAGCAACATGGGTTTTGCATCCACGCCTTTGATCTCATTGAGATACCAAGCCCAGACGATCGGGCTGCCGGTGCTGTCTGTGTCGGGCGCCTTATGGCCGAATACGAGCGTTGTCATGCGGTGTTCCTAAAGAAGGGTTGTTCGGTTTCGCGGCCTTATAGTCACGCTGATCTGCCTTGTCACCCGATTGCCGCGCCCCGCCGCCAAAGCCCCTGCGACGTATTCACCACGGGGCGCGAATAGGGCAGTCTGCGGCCATGTCAGCCCCACGTGAAACCGATCTTTATCCCCCGGTGAAGGCCTTTCTGGAGGATCAGGGCTATGTGGTGAAATCCGAAGTGGGCCCCGCCGATGTCATGGCCCTGCGCGGGGCGGAGCCGCCGGTGATCGTCGAGTTGAAGACCGGGTTTTCGCTGACGCTGTTTCACCAATGCCTCGCCCGCCTCGCGGTGGCGGAAGACGTCTACATGGCCGTGCCCCGGCAAACGGGCAAACGGTTCCTGAAGGCGTTGAAGGACAACACCGCGCTGGCAAGGCGGTTGGGGCTGGGCCTGATCACCGTGCGCCTGTCCGACGGTCTGGTCGAGGTGCATTGCGACCCCGGCCCCTATGCGCCGCGCAAGTCCGCGCGCAAGTCGGGGCGGCTCCTGCGGGAGTTTGCCCGCCGGCAGGGGGATCCCAACGACGGGGGCCAGACCCGCGCAGGGCTGGTGACGGCCTATCGACAGGACGCATTGAAGCTGGCCGTCTATCTTTTCGAAGCGGGGGCCAGCAAGGGCGCGATGGTGGCGCGGGAAACCGGCGTCACCCCTGCCACGCGCATGATGCGGGACAATCATTACGGATGGTTTGAAAAAGTCGACAAAGGCATATATGGCCTTACCCCGACGGGGGCCGAAGCGGTCCAGACCGCGGGTCGCCTGCTAGGCAGCGACTAGACCGGCAATACCATCGCAATTTCTCTTATTTGCCGTGTTGACAGGTTCAGCGCCTATCCCTAGCTATGCGCCATTAGCACTCAGTGAGGTTGAGTGCTAATGACTGAAAGGCCCCAGCCGGGGGCGCAGTCGATTGGAAGTAACTTTGAGCCTCAAGGAGCTGCAAAGATGGCATTGAAACCGCTTCATGACCGCGTGCTGGTACGTCGCACCGAAAGCGAAGAAAAGACCAAGGGCGGTCTGATCATCCCCGATTCCGCCAAGGAAAAGCCCTCCGAAGGTGAAGTCGTTGCCTGCGGCGATGGCGCCCGCAAGGACAGCGGCGAACTGATCGAGATGGCCGTGAAACCCGGTGACAAGATCCTGTTCGGCAAATGGTCCGGCACAGAAGTCACGCTGGATGGCGAAGAACTGCTGATGATGAAGGAAAGCGACATCATGGGGATCATCTCCTGACCACGGGAGACCGGGTAAACCGTTACCCGACCACATGACGCCGACATCAATTCAAAGACATATGGAGAAGAAACATGGCTGCTAAGGACGTCAAATTCGACACCGATGCCCGCAACCGGATGCTCAAGGGTGTGAACATCCTTGCCGACGCGGTGAAAGTCACGCTGGGCCCCAAGGGCCGCAACGTGGTTCTGGACAAATCTTTCGGCGCACCGCGCATCACCAAGGACGGTGTTTCCGTGGCGAAAGAGATCGAGCTTGAGGACAAGTTCGAAAACATGGGCGCGCAAATGGTCAAGGAAGTGGCCCAGCGCACCAACGACGAAGCGGGCGACGGTACAACCACCGCCACCGTGCTGGCTCAGGCCATCGTCAAGGAAGGCATGAAGTCGGTCGCAGCGGGCATGAACCCGATGGACCTCAAGCGCGGCATCGATCTGGCCACCACCAAGGTCGTCGAAGCCATCCGCGCCGCGGCCCGTGACGTGACCGACAGCGACGAAGTCGCGCAGGTTGGCACCATCTCCGCCAACGGCGAATCGGAAATCGGCCGCCAGATCGCGGATGCGATGCAGAAGGTCGGCAACGAGGGTGTCATCACCGTCGAAGAGAACAAGGGTCTGGAAACAGAAACCGACGTCGTCGAAGGCATGCAGTTCGACCGCGGCTACCTGAGCCCCTACTTCGTCACCAACGCCGACAAGATGACCGTCGAACTCGAAGACGCGATCATCCTGCTGCATGAAAAGAAGCTGTCGAGCCTTCAGCCGATGGTTCCGCTGCTCGAGCAGGTCATCCAGTCCCAGAAGCCGCTGCTGATCATCGCCGAAGACGTCGAGGGCGAAGCCCTGGCGACACTCGTCGTGAACAAGCTGCGCGGTGGTCTGAAGATCGCTGCCGTCAAGGCACCCGGCTTCGGTGACCGTCGCAAGGCCATGCTGCAGGACCTCGCGATTCTGACAGGCGGTCAGGTGATCTCCGAAGACCTCGGCATGAAGCTCGAGTCCGTGACCATGGACATGCTGGGCTCCGCCAAGAAGGTTTCCATCACCAAGGACGAGACAACTGTCGTCGACGGTGCTGGCGAGAAGGGTGAGATCGAGGCACGCGTGGCCCAGATCCGCAACCAGATCGAAGAAACCACATCCGACTACGACCGCGAGAAGCTGCAGGAACGTGTTGCCAAGCTGGCGGGCGGCGTTGCCGTCATCCGCGTCGGCGGCATGACCGAAGTCGAAGTGAAAGAGCGCAAGGATCGCGTCGATGACGCGCTGAACGCCACACGCGCAGCCGTACAGGAAGGTATCGTCGTTGGCGGCGGTGTCGCACTGGTTCAGGCCGGCAAGAAGCTCGAAGGTCTCACCGGCGACAACTCTGATCAGAACGTCGGTATCTCCATCGTGCGCAAGGCGCTGGAAGCACCGCTGCGTCAGATCGCGGAAAACGCAGGCGTCGACGGTTCCGTCGTGGCCGGCAAGATCCGCGAAAGCAACGATCTGGCCTTCGGCTTCAACGCCCAGACCGAAGAATATGGCGACATGTTCAAGTTCGGCGTCATCGACCCGGCAAAGGTCGTGCGTACCGCTCTGCAGGATGCGGCCTCCATCGCCGGTCTGCTGATCACGACCGAAGCAATGGTCGCTGACAAGCCGCAGAAAGAAGGCGCAAGCGCCGGCGGCGGCATGCCCGACATGGGCGGCATGGGCGGCATGATGTAATCTGCCCCCCGGGTAACTTTCGGAAGGCGCGCCCCCCGGGCGCGCCTTTTGCGTTTCACGGATCGTTCACGAAGCCCGCAACCGGGCTTTGCCAAAGTCTGCAGGGCAGGGTACGCAAGGCCATGCGCCTTGCCCTTCTCACTCTTCTGACGATGACCGCTTTCGCGGCAAATTCCATCCTGACCCGCATGGCGGTGGACGGGGGGCATATCGATGCTGCCGCCTTTGCGCTGATACGGGTGCTGGCCGGGGCCGTGGTGCTTGGCATGGTGCTGAGCCTGCGCGGCGGAGGGCTGCCGTTGTTACGGCGCAACCGGCTGCCGGGGGCCTTCAGCCTCGCGGCCTATATGATCGGGTTTTCCCTCGCCTATATGACCCTCGACGCGGGGCTGGGCGCCCTGATCCTCTTCGGGGTGGTCCAGATCACCATGTTCGCCCATGCAGCATTGAGGGGGGTGCCGCCCACCTTGCGACAACTGACAGGGGCGGGGGTCGCCTTCGCGGGCCTTATGCTCGCGCTCTGGCCTGGGCCGGGCGGGCAGGCCGACCCGGTGGGCGCGGCGCTGATGATCGTCGCTGGGCTGGGGTGGGCGGTCTATACCATCTCGGGCCGGGCGGCGTCCGACCCGCTGGCGGCCACTTCGGCGAATTTCCTGCTCTGCCTGCCCATCCTCCTTGTGCTGCTGGTCGGCACCGGGCTTCGGTTCGGCCTTATCGGCGTAGGGCTGGGGATCGTCTGCGGGGGGCTGACCTCGGGGCTTGGCTATGCGCTGTGGTACAGTGTTCTGCCAAGGCTCGACCAATCTGTCGCCGCCGTTGTCCAGCTCAGCGTGCCGATCATCGCGATCCTCGCGGGCGCTTTGCTTTTGGGGGAGATGCCCAGTGTCCTCACGCTCGCTGCGGCCGCGTTGGTGGTGGGCGGCATCTTCTGGGCCGTCACCGGACGAGCGGTTCCAGCGGGTCGTAGCTGACCGTCCCGTCCCGCCCGAAGGCCACCGCCCGCAGGCTGTCGGGCTTATGCGGGATTTGCGCCAGTTCCGCTTCGGTCAGCCAGCGCCTGTCGCTCACGATGCGCTGGGTATCTTCCCACGCCGGATCTGGGTTTGCCTGTGTTCCCGGCGCCAGTTCGCAGCGAAAGTACACATCCACCTGGTGAAAGCTGCCGCCGGGCACGTGAAACTCGTTCACGAGGCAGGGCGCGCCCACGACGATGCGTAGCCCCGTCTCTTCGTGCACCTCCCGCAGCAGGTTTTCGGGCAGGGAACTGCCCGCTTCGACCCCGCCGCCGGGGGCGCACATCAGGGGGCTTTGCCCATCGGGATAGGCGTTTACCATCAGCACCCGGTTTTCGTGCATCAGGATGGCCCGCACCGCGAGGCGGGGGCAGGCGCTGGCGTCGGGCAGATCGGCGGGCATCGGCGGACTTTCGTAAGGTCACACCGGGGGACCATTTCACGTTCGCCCGATTCAGTCTATCTGAAGCCCATGAAAACCCGCATTGCCCTACTGGTGGGATCATTCCTGCTGTCTGCCTGCGTCGCGCCGGTCGCAAAAGCCGATTGCGTGGTGCTGCTGCATGGGCTCGCGCGGACCGAGACTTCCTTTGCCCTGATGGAAGCGGCCTTGGAGGCCGAAGGCTACCGGGTCGAACGCCCCGGCTACCCTTCCACGGAGGCGACGGTCGAGAAACTGGCGCGCAATACCGTACCGGCGGCGATCAATGCCTGCGGCACCGAAAAAGTCGATTTCGTGACCCATTCCATGGGCGGCATCCTTCTGCGCTACTGGGTCTCCGAAAACGATGCGTCACGCATTGGCCGGGTAGTCATGCTGGCGCCGCCGAACCAGGGCAGCGAAGTGGTGGACGAACTGGACGACATCGCCGCCTTCGAATGGATGAACGGTCCGGCGGGCGCGCAGATGGCCACCGGGGCGGAGGGCTTGCCCGCCAGCCTTCCCCCGGTCACGTTCGAACTCGGTGTGATCGCCGGGTCACAATCGCTGAACCCCTATTTCTCCTCGCTGCTTCCCGGCCCCGATGACGGCAAGGTTTCCGTGGCCTCCACCAAGGTGGCGGGCATGAAGGATCATATCGTCTTGCCGGTGACGCATACGTTCATGATGAACAACCCGCGCGTCATCGCCCAGACCATGGAATTTCTGAACAACGGGCGGTTCGATCGCAGCATGAACTGGATCGACGCGGTTCTCGAAACGCTGCAATGCCCCGAAGGGGGCTGCCTGCCGGGGGTGGACGCGCCGGATGGTCAGCCTTGATCTGATCGGGGCCGAGGTGCTGAGCCCCGAAGGCCTGCACCGGGGGGATCTGTCCATCGCCGACGGTTTGATCGCCGACGAGCGGGCGGGCCGTAGCGTCGATCTATCCGGTTTTCTTGTCCTGCCGGGCATCGTGGATCTGCATGGCGATGCTTTCGAGCGTCACATGGCGCCGCGCCGGGGCGCGATGAAGCAGATTGACGAGGGCCTCGTCGCAGCCGAGGCGGAGCTTGCGGCCAATGGCATCACCACCGCCGTTCTCGCCCAGTTCGTCAGTTGGGAAGGCGGGTTGCGCGGCCCGGAATTCGCGGCCAAGGTTTTCGGCGCCATCCGCGATACCGGCCCGACCCTGCCCACCGACCTGCGGGGCCAACTCCGGTTCGAGGTCAATCTGCTCGATCTCTACGATGGCCTGCCCGACCAGATGACCGAATGGGGCGCGGATTACATCGTGTTCAATGATCACCTGCCGCACGACCGCCTGGCGGCGGGGCGCATGCCCAAACGGCTCACCGGGCAGGCGCTGAAGGCCGGGCGCAGCCCCGAAAGCCATCTGAAGCTCATGCAGGATCTGCACGCGCGCCGATCCGAAGTGCCCATGGCGCTCGACCGGCTCTGCGCCATTCTGGCGGAGCGGGGCATCACCATGGGTAGCCACGATGACCGGGACGCCGACCAGCGCGCGGCGTGGCGGGCGCGGGGTGTGGGGATCGCCGAGTTCCCCGAAACGCTGGAGGCCGCCGAAGCGGGCCATGCCGGGGGCGACGCCGTTTTGATGGGGGCCCCTAACGTGGTACGGGGCGGGTCGCACAACGGCAATCTTTCGGCGCTCGATGTGGTGATGATGGGCCAATGCGATGCGCTGGCCTCGGATTACCATTACCCGTCCCCGCGCCGGGCCGCCCTGATGCTGGCCGAAAGCGGCGCGGTGGATTTCGCAACCGCATGGGGGCTGGTCTCTTCCGGGCCGGCGGGGGTACTGGGGCTGACGGATCGCGGTATTCTGAAGCCGGGGATGCGTGCCGACATTACTGTACTTGATGCCAGAACCAAGCGGGTCGCGGCGACGATTGCCGGAGGAAAGGTCACCTATATGGCCGGTGAGGTCGGCGCGCGGTTTTTGCGCTGATCCCGACGTGTCTCAGCCCGCTTCCACGATCCTGTTGACGTGACCCATCTTGCGGCCCTGCTTGACCTCGACCTTGCCATAAAGATGCAGCGCGGTGCGGGGTTCGGCGGCAAGCTCCGGCACCCGGTCCATGTCTTCCCCGATCAGGTTCTCCATCACCACGTCGGCATGGCGCGATCCATCGCCCAGCGGCCAGCCCGCGATGGCGCGGATATGCTGTTCGAACTGGTCCACGGTGCAGCCATTCTGCGTCCAATGGCCGGAGTTATGCACCCGGGGGGCGATCTCGTTCACGATGAGGCCCTGCGCGGTCACGAAAAGCTCCACCCCCATGACGCCCACGTAATCCAGCGCATTCAGGATCCGCCCCGCAAGCAACACGGCATCCGTGCGCTGCACCATGCTCAGCCGGGCGGGGACGGTGGTGGTGCGCAAAATGCCCTCGCGATGGAGGTTCTCGCCGGGGTCATAGCAGGCGACGCGCCCGTCGAGCCCCCGCGCCGCGATCACCGACACCTCGTGGCTGAAGTCGACGAACCCTTCGAGCAGGGCTGGCGCGCCTGCCATGTCGGCAATCGCGCTCTCGGCGTCATCTTCGCTGCGCAGCCGCGACTGGCCCTTGCCGTCGTAGCCGAAGCGCCGCGTCTTCAGGATGGCGGGCGCGCCGATATCAGACAGGGCGGCCCGCAGCCCGGAAAGGTCATCGACGTGCGCAAAGGGCGCCACCTGCAGGCCGAGTTCCTGCAGAAAGGTCTTCTCGGTCAGCCGGTCCTGCGACACGCGCAGCGCCTCCCGGCCCGGGCGGATCGGGCGAAGTTGCTCGATCACGTCCAGCGCTTCGGTCGGAATGTTCTCGAACTCGTAGGTGACGACGTCCACCGCCTCGGCAAAGGCGCGCAGCGCTGCTTCGTCATCGTAAGCGGCCTGCGTCACCGCGTGGGCCACGTCGGCCGCCGGGCACGCCTCGGCCGGTTCGAAGACATGGACCCGCAGGCCCAGTCGCGCCGCGGCGACGGCGAGCATCCGGCCCAGCTGCCCCCCGCCGAGGATGCCGATAACGGCGCCGGTCTTCAGCGGTTCAGTCATCGGTGGGGCTTTCAGGGATGGAGGCGCTCAGCGCCCTGCGCCAATCATCGAGCCGCTGGCCAAGCGCCTCATCCGACAGGGCAAGGATGCCCGCCGCCATCAGCGCGGCATTGGCCGCCCCCGCGCTGCCGATCGCCATGGTGGCGACCGGATAGCCGCGCGGCATCTGCACGATGGAATAGAGGGAATCGACACCCGACAGCGCCTTGGTCTGGACCGGAACCCCGATCACGGGCACCCGCGTCTTCGAAGCCATCATGCCGGGCAGATGCGCGGCACCCCCGGCGCCGGCGATGATCACCTGCAGCCCCCGGGCGACAGCCTCGCGCCCATAGTCCCACAGCCGGTCCGGCGTGCGATGGGCGGAGACGATCCGGGTTTCATAGGCAACCCCGAGTTCATCGAGCAGCAGTGCCGCTTCGCGCATGGTGGCCCAGTCGGATTGCGAACCCATGATGATGCCAACGGGCGGGGTGGTCATGCGGCGGAACCTTTCGGTGGGACGTCAGAGCGCGCACTATAGTCAAAGCGAACCGGGGCGCAATGCGCCGCCGCGCCCGCTCAGGCGATGATATCGGGCGTCAGCCGGTCTTCGATCTGGGCGATCTTGTCCTTCAACCGCAACTTGCGCTTTTTGAGGCGCTGCAGCGTGAGCGGATCGGCCGTGCCGCGTTCGACGAGCGCGTGGATCGCATCATCGAGGTCGCGGTGTTCCCGCCGGAAAACCTCCAACTCGACGCGCAGCACATCGTCATTCTTCATCGACAGGTCACTGGGGGCAGTCATGCAAGGGTGATTCCGTTTGTCCCTGAAACCGTCAATATAAGCCCAACCGTCGCAATGGCATAGCCCTTGCACGGTTCCCTGCCGCACCCCATATTCAGTTCAGACGGCTGCCGATCTCGGGGCCGAAAGACTTGACTGTCGCTTGACTTGAAAAGGACGTGTCGCATGACGAAACTGACGCTGGCGTCGTATCCCCATATGCTGGGGTTCGAGCAACTGGAGCGTGTGCTGCAACGCACCGCCAAGGCCGGAAACGAAGGTTATCCGCCCTTCAACATCGAACAAACCTCTGAACTGAGCTACCGCATCACGCTGGCCGTGGCCGGATTTTCGGAACAAGACCTCTCCATAACGGTTGAGGATAGACAATTGGTCATACGGGGCCGTCAGGTCGACGACAGCGGAGACCGGGTGTTTCTACACCGCGGAATCGCCGCCAGACAGTTCCAGCGGTCCTTCGTTCTGGCGGATGGCGTCGATGTCGGAGAGGCCGTGATGGAAAACGGATTGCTGCATGTCGATCTCACTCAGGCCAAGCCCGAGTCGGTCGTACGGACGATCAAGATCAGGAAAGGCTAGGAATATGCATGAATTCGAAGCCCAGCAGAACGACCGTACCGTTTACGTGAAAACCATCGCGGTCACGGATCTGCCGCGCGAAGTGCGCGATCAGGCGGAAGGGCTGGAACAGCTCTATGCCGTCCACGATGCGCAGGGCCAGCAGTTGGCCCTCGTGGGGAACCGCAAGCTGGCGTTCCAACTGGCGCGTCAGCACGATTATGCACCCGTGCTGGTGCATTGACGCCCCGCACGCTATGACAAAGAGAACAGAGGCCGCCTCCGGGCGGCCTTTTTCATAGCGGAGGGGCGATGATCCTCGATTTCGACTGGGTGGATGCCTTTGCGGATGCGCCCTTTGGCGGCAATGGCTGTGCCGTCGTCCATGGCGGTGCGGCACTGCCGGAGGCGGTCTGCACGGCCTTTGTGCGGGAAACCTCGCTTGTGGAATGTACATTTACCGGGCCGTCGGAAAAAGCTGATCTGCGGGTGCGTTATTTCCTGGCGGACCGTGAAATTCCTTTCGCCGGTCACCCCACGATCGCAACCGTTGCCGCACTTGTGCACAGGGATCTCGTATCGGGCGATACGCTGATGCTCGAAACGGGGGCAGGGCTCGTCCCGGTAAAGGTCGAAGGCGATCTGATCACCATGACGCAACAGGTCCCCAGCTTCGGCCCGCGCGTACCGGCAGAACTCGTGGCAGCCGTGGGCGGGCTTGACCCGTCTGATATCCTCGGCGAGCCGCAGGTCGTCTCCACCGGCCTGCCCTTTTGTATCGCCGTGGTGAAGGATCGCACCACGCTCGATGCGCTCCGCCTCGACCCAGAGGCATTGGAGCGGTTTCGCGGTCGTCTGGGCGACACGACCCAAACGCCGATGGAACCCTTCTGGGTCACGCTGGGGGGTGGGACGGAAGAGGGCGATACCTATTCCCGCCTGCTGCTGGCGCCGCCGAGCCCGCCGGAAGACCCCTTTACCGGCTCCGCCAGCGGGGCCATGGCCGCCTATCTCTGGGCCGAGGGCCTGTTGGACGGCCCCAAATTCATCGCGGAACAGGGCCACGGCATGGGCCGCCCGGGACGTGCGCAGATCGAGGTGTTGGGCCCTCCGGATGCCATCACCGGCGTGCGCGTCGCGGGTAAGGGTCAGATCGTGATGTCAGGGCAGGTCCATCTGCCGGAACAGGGCGCGTACCGATGACAGCCGATCCGGCCATCGCCATCGCGCCCTACGGCACAAGGTTCGGCAAGACCCTTGCGCAAATCCCGCTCGACGATTTGCACTGGCCCTTGGGTCGTCCCCCGCGACTGGCGCAGGGCCGGGTGGCGGATATGGCGCCCTTCGATCACCTGATCTGCTATCCCAAGACGAACATGCATTTCCTGCCACGGCTGGGGAGCCCTGCGCAGCTCTCGGTGATGGTGGTGGAACCGTCGATCATTCACGCACGACATCTGCGGTATCTGCGCTGGACACACCGGCGCTTCTTCCGGGTCTTCAGCTACAACGACGCGCTTCTGGGGGCGATCCCGAATGGCGTGCTGCTGCCCTTCGGCACGACATGGGTGGCGGAGCCTGACCGGGTCGATACGACGAAATCGCGCCGCATGTCGTTGATTGCTTCGGCCAAGCGCGACCACGTGGGCCACCGACTGCGGCATGATATCGTGACGCGGATCCAGTCTGAAAAGCTGGACGTGGATGTTCTGGGACGGGGCTACGCGCCCTTCGACAGCAAGGCCGACGGGCTGGCCCCCTACAGGTTTTCTGTCATCATCGAAAACGTGCGGGAACGGAACTATTTCACCGAGAAACTGGTCGACGCCATCCTGTGCGAAACGGTGCCGATCTACTGGGGCTGTCCCAACATCGGCGACTTCATCGATCTCGCCTGCATGATCCAATGCGATAGCGAGGCGGAGGTTCTGGCGGCCATCAGGGATGCCGATAAGGCGACCTTCGACCGGCACATCGGCCCGCTGCGCACTGCCCGCGGGGCGGCGCTGCACTGGGCCAATCTGGAGCTTCGGGCCGCCACGGCACTGCGCGACAGCCTTTAGCAGGGCGCGGGTCAGGCGCGGATCAACCCCATGCTTTCGAGCTTCAGCAGCACTTGGTGGGCGCAATTGTCCACGTCGACGTTTTCCGTCTCCACCCGCAGTTCGGGGTTTTGCGGCTCGTCATAAGGGTCCGAGATGCCGGTGAATTCCTTGATCTTGCCTTCACGCGCCAGCTTGTAGAGACCCTTGCGGTCCCGGCGTTCGCATTCCTCGATGGATGTCGCCACATGGACTTCCACGAAGGCACCGAAGTTCTCCACGTCTTCGCGCACCGCGCGTCGGGTGGTGGCATAGGGCGCGATGGGCGCGCAGATGGCGATACCGCCATTCTTGGTGATCTCGCTCGCCACATAGCCGATGCGCCGGATGTTGAGGTCGCGGTGCTCCTTGGAAAAGCCCAACTCGCTGCTGAGGTTCTTGCGCACGATGTCGCCATCCAGCAGCGTGACAGGCCGGCCACCCATTTCCATCAGCTTGACCATGAGGGCATTGGCGATCGTGGATTTGCCCGAACCCGAGAAACCCGTGAAGAAAACGGTAAATCCCTGCTGGCTGCGCGGCGGACGGGTCCGGCGCAGTTCCCGGACCACTTCGGGAAAGGAGAACCACTCGGGGATCTCCAGCCCTTCCTGCAGGCGGCGGCGCAGTTCCGTGCCGGAGATGTTGAGGATGGTGACGTTGTCGCGGTCCTCGATCTCGTCCGCGGGTTCGTATTGGGCGCGTTCCTGCACATAGACCATGTGTTTGAAATCGACCATTTCGATGCCCATTTCCTCCTGATGCTCGCGGAAGAGGTCCTGCGCATCATAGGGGCCATAGAAATCTTCCCCGGCGGAGTTCTGGCCGGGCCCGGCGTGGTCGCGCCCCACGATGAAATGGGTGCATCCGTGGTTCTTGCGGATGAGCCCGTGCCAGACCGCTTCGCGCGGGCCTGCCATGCGCATGGCAAGGTTCAGCAGCGACATGGTTGTGGTGGCCGAAGGATATTTGTCCAGCACGGCTTCATAGCAGCGCACGCGGGTGAAATGATCCACGTCGCCGGGCTTGGTCATCCCAACAACGGGGTGGATCAGCAGGTTGGCCTGTGCTTCGCGCGCGGCGCGGAACGTCAGTTCCTGATGCGCACGGTGCAGCGGGTTGCGGGTCTGGAAGGCCACGATGCGACGCCAGCCCAGCTTGCGAAAATAAGCACGCAATTCGTTCGGCGTATCCCGCCGCGCCTTGAAATCATAATGCACCGGCTGCTGGATGCCCGTCACCGGGCCGCCCAGATAGACCGCGCCCGCCTGATTGTGCAGGTAGTTGACGGCCGGATGCTTGTCGTCGTCCGCGCCAAAGACCTTCTCCGCCTCGCGCTTCTTGTCCGGCGTCCAGCGGTCGGTCACCGTCATGGTGCCGAGAATCACGCCCTCCTGATCGCGCAGGGCGATGTCCTGCCCGATTTCCAGCTTGGCCGCGAAGTCTTCGGAAACGTCCAGCGTGATCGGCATCGGCCAGAGTGTACCGTCCGCCAGCCGCATGTTGTCCACGACGCCGTTGTAATCCTCTTCGCTCAGAAAGCCTTTCAGCGGGTTGAACCCGCCGTTCATCAACAGCTCCAGATCGCAGATCTGGCGCGGCGTCAGGTCATGGCTGACCAGTTGGCCGGCTTCGTTCTTCAGCTTTTGCGCACTCTCGTAGGAGACATAGAGTTCCGGGATCGGGGCAAGGTTGCTCAACATGCTCATGGGGTTTCCAATCTGGTCCGACACGCGGGCCAAGCCCGCTTTTGTGGCGCAATAGCGCCCGGGACGCTCCAAAGTCCACCCGGTGGGGTGCGAACCTCTGCGGAAAGGACCGGAATATCACAGAATTCGGCCCCGGCGGCACGTTGGTCCGTCGGGGCCGGTCACACAGGAACTTCGTCTTTCTCCGCCCGGGCGAAGGTCAGACGCTTTCCTTCACCTCGGCGCCGTATCCGAGCGGAAGTGACGTATCCTTGCCGGAATCGTCGCCTACTTCGGCAAGGAACCGTTCGGCCTCCAGCGCGGCCATGCAGCCCATCCCGGCACTTGTCACTGCCTGGCGGTATTTATGGTCCGTCAGATCGCCCGCGGCGAAGACGCCGGGGATGGAGGTTTCGGTGCTGTCGGGTTTCGTGACGACATAGCCGCCCATGTGCGTTTCCAGCGTGTCCTTGACCAACTCGTTGGCGGGCGCATGACCGATGGCAACGAAGACGCCCTTACAGGGGATGTCGGTGATTTCGCCGGTCTTGGTATGTTTGACCTTCACCCCCTCGACCCCCGGCGGGTTCTGGGAGCCATAGACCTCGTCCAACTCATGGAACCACAGCGGTTCGATCTTGGGGTTCTTCATCAGCCGATCGATCAGGATCTTTTCCGCCCGAAGCTCATCCCGGCGGTGGATCAGCGTGACTTTGGAAGCGAAATTCGTCAAAAACAGCGCTTCTTCCACGGCGGTATTGCCGCCGCCGATCACCACGATCTCCTGCCCGCGGTAGAAAAAGCCATCGCAGGTGGCGCAGGCCGACACGCCGAAGCCCTTGAATTTCTCTTCCGATTCCAGCCCCAGCCACTTGGCCCGTGCCCCGGTGGCGAGGATCACGGCATCGGCCATATAGGTGGTGCCGCTGTCGCCCTTGGCGTGGAAGGGCCGGGAGGACAGGTCGAGATCGGTGATGATATCCCCGATAATCTCGGTGCCCATGGCCTTGGCGTGGGCCTCCATGCGGACCATCAGGTCGGGGCCCTGAACCTCGGTGTCGCCGGGCCAGTTTTCGACCTCCGTCGTGGTGGTCAACTGGCCACCCGGTTCGATCCCCTGCACGAGGATGGGTTCCAGCATGGCGCGGCTCGCGTAGACGCCGGCGGTGTAGCCCGCGGGGCCGGAGCCGATGATCAGTACCTTGGTCTTGCGTGTCTCGGTCATTCGAGCCCCCGGTGAAAACATGACGTTCCGCTCGATATAGCCGCGCGTCTCGCCGCGTTAAACCCCCGGCGGGAGGGCCGCGGCAGGACGCGGAGGGGGCGGAAAGATTCTTGCGCCCCTGCGAAACAATATTGCGCGTGACGCGGGCGGTGCTATATGAAACGGCAAAAGTAGGGGGCGAAATGGCGGGCACACGGCTTGATCCCATAGACCGGAAAATACTTGCGGAACTGCAGGCGGACGGGCGTATGACGAACGTCGAACTGGCAAAGCGGGTGGGCATTTCCGCGCCGCCCTGCCTGCGCCGGGTGCGCACCCTGGAAGAAATGGGCTTCATCAAGGGGTATCACGCGGACGTTGACGCGCGCGAACTGGGGTTCGAGGTGCAGGTCTATGCCATGGTCGGTTTGGCCAGTCAGGCTGAAACGGACCTCAGCGCGTTCGAGCGGAAGTGCCAGGAATGGCCGCTGGTGCGGGAGTGCCACATGCTCAACGGTGAGGTGGATTTCATCCTGAAATGCGTGGCGCCGGACCTCAGCTCTTTCCAGAGCTTCCTGACGGGTCAGTTGCTCACCACCCCCAATGTCGAAAGCGTCAAGACGAGCCTCGTGATCCGTGGGGCCAAGGACGAGCCGGGCGTTCCCTTCGACGTGCTTGAGGATCGTTTGAAAACCTCCGCCTGACGTCAGCGCGCGGTTTCCTCAGCCCGCCTGCGTTTCCGGGGCGCGGGCATGGGCCAGTGGCCCGAAATCACCTATCTCGCTGATCTGCGGGAACATGGACAGGAACCGGTCCCGCAGGTCGCGCGGCAGATCGCGCAGCGCCGTCGTGCCGGGATGAAAGGATTCCACCGCCAGCCCGGCCGCATGGAATGTCGCATGCCGCTCAAGGCACAGATGAAACAGGCGCACCGGCGTGGGCGGGGTGACCTCGATCACGTTCACCCCATCGACGAACCGCCGCGCGGGGGTGAGCATGGGACCCCCGTTGCTGTCGCCGCGCAGATCATGCGGGGTCTTTAGGATACGCGCACCCGGCCCGAGCGTCAGGAAGGCATTCGGGCGTTCTTGACCGAAGCTGTCCGGCATGACCCGGATGAGCGGGACGCGCTTGCCCGTATCGGCGGGAACGAATGTGCTGGACCCGATCCAGATCACCTTCACCGCATCGCCTTCCGTGGTGCGGAGCATTTCGCCCGGCTGAAGGTCTTCGATCGCCACTTCGCCGTTCACGGTACGAATGGCCGTGCCCCGGGCGAAGGCGTTGAAGGCCGATTCGAAAAGGGGCAGGGCGGGGGCCGTGTTCTGACCGATGAGCAACGAACCGTCCGACCGAAATGCGGCGGTCTCATAGCTGCGATGGGCCTCCGGGCCGCCCAAGAGGGGGGTAGGGTCCATGCCGGACGCGGTCATAATGAATCCTCTCGGCGTGGCGGTCGGCTTGCTGGTGGGGCGGGGTCCTGTGGCAGTCAAGGGCATCGGTTTTCGCATTCCCGGCCGGGCAGGTCCCGTTCCGTGCCGGCCCCCACCGACAGCAGCGAAATCGAACGATGCCCAGCCTTATCTGGTTATCGAATGGCCTCAAATCGCCACGTTTCCGCCAAATTGTCAAAGATTCTGCCACATTTGGCCCCGTGGCGGGGGCAATAGACCGCTTATAGCGACCTCTGTTTCCGCGCAGGGCGGATCTGCGGCCTTATTTCAGCCCACTACGCAACGAAAAACCCCCCGCACGCGAATCGCGCCGGGGGGTTCCAGTGGGCCGCCGGGGAGTAGGGCGGCAAGGAGTGAGGTTGACCGGTCAGGCAGTCTTGGCGCTTTTCACGGCGGCTTCGGCGGCGCGCTTGGCGATGAACGCAGCGCGGCGGCTGCCACGGGCCCAGGGCATTACGGTGTCGTTCTTGGCCGCTGTTTCGACAATGCCCTTGATGAAGCGTGTGTTCGTTTTCATTTCCTGTTCCTCTGTCCGGTGTCCGCTGGTCTCTGCCTGCTCTCAAGGATCAATATGCAAAGTCATTCCGGCCAGTTTTGGGCATCGGGGCGAAAACTTCGTAAATTTTCCCGGTCCCGGAGGAGGCAGTGGGGCCTTTTTGCCCAAATCCAGTCAAGTTATTGATATTTCAAGAATAGCTTTGGGGTAACGGGACCAATCCAGCCGCCTGATGGGCATTGTTTCCGCTCTGACGATGCAAAATGAGGCGCGACCGGGGCAGGGGAGGCCAGATTCCGGCCCTCTTTGACAGTTCAGAGCGCGATTGCCGCGATCAGTCGTCCATAATCCGCTTCCTTGGCGTGGGTCGTTCTGCGGTAGGAATAGAATCGGGCCGGATCGGAATATGTGCAGTGCCGCGTCCACTCGGCCTGCGCCACCCCCGCTTCGCGCAGCCTGTGCAGCCCGAAGGCGGGCAGATCGAAAAGATACCTGTCCCCCTCTCCTTGGGCGAAGAAGCGGGCATGGGCAGGATCGAAATCCAGAAACGTCTCGGCGAACTCCGGTCCCACCTCATAGGCGCGCTGGCTGATCGACGGCCCGATGACGGCCCGGATGCACGAACGGGTCGCGCCAAGGTCGACCATCGCGTCGATCGTGGCGTCAAGCACCCCGTCGAGCGCCCCGCGCCAGCCCGCGTGGGCCGCGCCGATGACGCCCTCTTCCGGGCAGGCGAAAAGCACCGGCTGGCAGTCGGCGGTCAGCACGGCGAGCGCGATGCCGGGGGTCCGGGTCACCAGCGCATCGGCACGCGGCCGCTTGGCAAGCGGTTCGGTCACCGTCACCACATCGGCGGAGTGGATCTGGTGGACCCCCTGCAAATGCGACAGCGGCACGCCCATGGCCTGCGCCACCCGGGCGCGGTTGATCTCCACGATCTCGGTCTGATCGGAACTGCCGGTGCCACAGTTCAGCCCCGAGAATACACCCGAAGACGCACCGCCCCGGCGCGTGAAAAATCCGTGGCGCAGTGGCGCGAGCAGATCGGAGGTGAGGATTTCGAGGGTCATGGCTCCAATCCCGGAGGGGGGGCAGCGGCCTTGGGGTAAAGACCTGCGATCTTGAACAGGTTTCCCATTTCTTCTGGGTGCGTCAACCGTCGATGTGCCGCGACATGCGCGGAAAGGCTCGCGGCGTCCATTCCTGCGGCAAGCCGCTCTGCCCGGGCCGTGATGCCGAGCCGTTCAAGAAACACGCCCTGGGGTGTCACACGGGTCAGGGCGCTGTGCTCTACCGCCTGCGCCAAAGCCTCGAAATCGACATGCGCGGTGAGGTCCGCCGCCCCCGGCGCATCGAGCGGATCGACATGGGCGTGGTCCTGCAGGGCCTGCAGCGTGTCGCCCAGCGAATGCCAGTCGCCGTAATCTATGATCAGCGAGGCCCCGCCTTGCGCGGCGATCACGCTGTCCATCTTCGCGACAATGGGGGCAAGGGCAGGGGCGTATTCCACCACGTCGCCGTCGCTCGTTTCCGCCTCCCATTGGCGAAGCGCGGGCTGCGGGGCCGCTGGCCCCAGACCGAAGGACAGGCGGCCCTCCTTCAGGCCCACCTGACGTTCACGCCAATGCGCCCCCTGCCGGACGAATTGCCGGATCGGCAGTGCGTCGAAAAATTCATTGGCGATAACGAAAAGCGGCAGGTCCGCTGGCGGCTCGAACGTCGCGCTCCAGCGCAGGCGTGTCTCATGCGCGGCCAGCGTCTCTTTCTGCCGGGCCTGCATGGCCGGGGATGCTTCGATCAGCAGGACTTCAGCCGCCTCGACAAAGGCGGGCAGGGCCGCCCCCGCGGCGCGCAGCGCGTCGGCCATCAGGGTGCCGCGCCCCGGCCCCAGTTCGGCCAGCGTGAACCGCTCCGGCGCGCCCTGCGCCTGCCACGTCTGTGCAAGGCAGAGGCCCAGCAGTTCGCCGAACATCTGGCTGATTTCCGGAGCGGTGGTAAAATCGCCCTCCGCCCCAAAAGGATCACGAGTGGTATAATAGCCCATCGTCGGATGCATCAGGCAAAGCGCCATATAGGCATCGAGCCGCATCGGACCCTCGCGCGCGATCAGGTCCGCGATGTGATCCCGCAGGCTCATCCCCGCCGGCGGGCACGCACGATAAGATAGAGGCCGACAAGAATCATCGGCAGGCTGAGGATCTGGCCCATGGTCAGCCCGTAGCCGCCCACATGCCAGGCAAGGCCCAGCGGATTACCGGCAGAGACGAACTGCGCATCGGGCTGGCGGACGAATTCCACCAGGAACCGGGCCAGCCCATATCCCGCAAGGAACGTACCGCCGATCAGCCCTTCGTATTTCAGCGCCCCCCGGCGCCATGCCATCCAGAGCAAGAGACCGCCCAGCAGCAGCCCTTCGAGCAGCGCCTCGTAAAGCTGGGAAGGATGCCGCGCGCAGATGCCGGCGACGTCAGGGCAGAACTGTGCCGCTTCGCCGGGAAAGGCCACGCCCCACGGCAGATCGGTCGGACGGCCCCAAAGCTCGGCGTTGATGAAATTGGCCAGCCGACCGAGGAACAGACCGGGCGCGAGGCCAAGGCAGACCAGATCGCCGGTCGAGATGACCTTGATGTTATGGCGCAGCGTATAGAACAGCCCCGCAAGGATCACCCCCAGCGCACCGCCGTGAAAGGACATGCCGCCTTCCCAGACCTGTATGATCTGGGCGGGATTGTTGAGGAAATGCAGCGGCTGGTAGAACAGGACATATCCAAGCCGCCCCCCGATGATCACCCCGAGGATCAGCCAGAACAGCATGTCCTCGGCCTTGGCCGGCGTCATCACCGGCGTATCGTTTTTCCACAGGCGCGGCGCCTTCAGCGTCTGCACACAGAGCCGCCAGCCGATCAGGATGCCGACGATATAAGCAAGCGCATACCAGCGCAGGGCCAGATGGAATCCGAAGACATCGATGGCAAAGGCTTCGGGCGAAATGTCGGGGAAGGGGAGCATTGCGATCATGGCGGTGATTGACCCCGCGCCGGGGCGGAAGTCAACCTTGCACAGCGCCCCACAGGCCCCATATACGTAACGAATTGTACGGTGGAGACGACGATGCAGACGCGCAATAAGCTTTTCGACGACCTGTCCCAGATGATGACCAACGCCATGGGCGTGGCGCAGGGCGCGAAGGATGAGGCCGACAACGCCTTCAAGAGCATGCTGGATCGCTGGCTGTCCGATCGCGACTTCGTCACGCGGGAAGAATTCGACGCGGTGCGCGCCATGGCCCAGAAAGCGCGTGAAGAGAATAACGCGCTCAAGGCGCGGCTTGACGCGCTCGAGAAATCCGGCAAGGGCGACGCGAAGGGTTAACCCTTTGCCGCCCAATTCCCGGGCACTGGCCCGAAAGCCTATCCCGTATGTTGTGGTCGTGACGATTCCGTCCACAGCTTATTGCGGTTATCCCCCAACATTCGTGGTTATCCCCAGAAAAAGGGTTGCCAGAACCCTACTTTTACCCCCACCATATCTTGTAGGGCATGTGCACGGTCACACGCCCTGTAGCAAAAGCACCTAGCGATGGGGGCGGCTGACAGCTCCTACGCTGGTCGAATATATAGAGGTGACGAAATGGCCCTGTCCGAGCAGTACCTTGAAGAAGACATCCACCCCATCGATATCGTCGAAAATATCGCGGCCCATCATGAATGGGACTTCGACCGTATTTCCGACGAACAGATCGCCATGGCGGTCGAGGGGCAATGGCGTACCTATTCGATCACCCTTGCGTGGTCCGCCTATGATGAAACCCTGCGGCTGATCTGCACCTTCGAAATGGAACCGCCCACCGAAAAGCTGCCCGCCCTCTATGCCTTGCTCAACGAGATGAACGATCAATGCTGGGCCGGCAGCTATACTTTCTGGTCCGAACAGCAACTCATGGTCTACCGCTACGGGCTCGTCCTCAGCGGCGGGCAGATCGCCTCGCCCGAGCAGATCGACACGATGATCGGTGCCGCCGTCGTCAGTGCCGAGCGCTATTACCCCGCGCTGCAACTGCTGGTCTGGGGGGATCGCACCCCCCGCGAAGCGTTGCAGGTTGCCATTGCAGAGGCCTACGGGCGGGCGTAACACTGCCCCGGTCAAACCGGGGGAGGTACCATGAAGGACGACAGGATCGCCGCACAGGGTCTCGTACTGCTGGGCTGCGGAAAGATGGGATCGGCCATGCTCGCAGGCTGGTTGGCCGGGGGGCTGCCCCCCGGCCAACCAGCCTG
>NZ_LWEX01000036.1 GCF_001634885.1 Sulfitobacter sp. HI0040
CGAACAGCTTCCGCGACAAGTTCGAACGCTACATCGCGGGAGACCGACACAATGCCCATCTGCGCCGCAAGGCCTACACCGCAATCGCGGCCAAGATGGCGCGCACCGTACACGCCGTGGTCAAGCACGGCGAACCCTATCGCCCCTTCTTCGAGGGGGTGAGCCCAGGTGGAAGGACCCTTGTCTGATCAGAGCCGTGGAGGCAGTTCGCTGACCTCGTAGATAATGTTCAGGTCTTCCGCTTGGGATTTTGGATCTCGTCTTAAGGACGGTGAGGGCCGCCATCGCGCGTACCCTGTGTTTGCTATGGGAGAGACCGCTTCTTGACGGCGGAGACCGCCTGGGCAACCATATCAGGGCATCCGGGACACCGGATGCCCCATGACCTGCTGACCTAAGCAGACAAATCTTCCCGATATAGGACGTTGTCGGACCTGATGAACTCAGGCTTGCCGTGCTTCATCAGCAACGGATACAGCGCGTCCAGAACATCGTGATTCCGGCAAAGCTGAGCGCGGTAACAAGCCCCGGCAGAATTCCGGCAATAAACAGCCCGCCGATCGAGGTTTCGGTGATGATGCCGTAAACCATCATCACAACCGAGGGCGGGATCATGATCGACAACGTTCCGGCCGCCGCCACGGTGCCCACGATCATGCCACGGTCGAAAGAAAGGATTCCGTGGCCTGCCGATCAACAGTAAGCGGCGGCTGCGCCCCACGTTGTAGATGAGCTCCGGCACTGCGAGGTGATATCCATCTCATGATGGGGAGTGCGTTTCGCAATGTGCGCGACAAATTCGTTTCTCAGATCTCTGGGCGTCGAGATCTACGGGTCAGGTCATCGGCGCTGGCCGGACGACGTGAAGGCTCGCGCTGTGGCAGAGACTTTGGAGCCGGGAGCGACCGTGAACGCGATTGCCGAGCGATATGACATCCGCCCAAACCAGCTCTCGGCTTGGCGGCGTCTGGCAAAGCAGGGCCAGCTGGTTCTTCCTCCGGCGGAACTCGGAGAGCCGGTCTTCGCGCCTCTGGTCATTTGCGATCCGACTGAGACGCCCGAGCTTTCCGACGCGAAGCCCCAGCAGGTGATCCGGATCGTCAAGGAAACAACCTGGATCGAGCTGTCTTCTGACACGTCGGCAGGTCAGATCGCCGCGATCGTGCGCGCTCTGGAAGCGCCTGCATGCTGATGCCGTCTCAAGGGGTCCGCATCCTGGTGGCGACGAAGCCGGTAGACTTCCGCAAGGGGCATGATGGACTGGCAGCCTTGGTGCAGTCGACCTTGACCGAAGATCCGTTCACCGGGACGGTCTTTATCTTCCGGGCGAAGCGTGCAGACCGGATGAAGATCCTGTTCTGGGACGGCAGCGGTCTCGTCATGGCCTACCAACGGCTGGAGGAGAGCACCTTCACCTGGCGTGCGATCCGGGATGGTGCGATGACCCTGAATCGCGCCCAGTTCGAGGCGCTGTTCGCCGGGCTGGACTGAACCGCCCCGGGTTTACCGGAGAGTTTCTGGTTCAATAGTTAGGCTGCTTTTTCGTCAGCGTTCAAGCTTGCGTAGAATGCCTCCTCTGCTTCTTGGGGCGGGCCGAAACCATGGGCGCACTGCTCTGGGCAGCGCATTCTACACCGCTCGGCCTTCGGGGATGCCGGTGCTAACGACGCCCCGCCGGTCAGGCTCAACCTTGAGCCCGACGCGACGAGACTATTTCGGCTACCTGAAAATGGACCCTGAAATCGGCAAGTGGCGCGTTTGGTCCGCGACCCCCAAGTCCCGTTTTCACGAAGCCGGGCCATTTTGTTACGGCACTGGCTGATGCAGAAGATCAGGAAGTCAGGGACTGTTGATCCATCTTCTTCAGATTTCGAACGATTTCTTCGCGCATGATCCCTACGATCTCTGCTTCGGATCGCAAGACTACATCAGTTGGAGCGCCAACCCCGACAGCAAAAAGCCGCGAACTCAGGTGGTTAGGAAACGGCATGGAAATCAAGCCGCTCCCCTGAACCACCTGATCGGTTGAGAGGTAATAGCCCTTGGCACGGGTTTCTGCCAACGAGGCCACGAAAGCTTTCACGTCCACTGCCGGTTTGTCGGGCGCGCGATAGGCGTTGATCTTGCGGAACAAACTGCGCACTTCGTCGTCACTGAAACGACTCATCAGAACGCGCCCGACACCGGAGTTCCCCAGCGGACGACGTGTCCCGAGCGATATGTGGTGGATCGGCGAATCTTTCGGAAGGATAACTTGGACGTACTCAGCTTCGTCCCCGTTCTTGGTTGCCAGAACCACCACATGCTGCGTGCGTTCCGAGATTTTCTTGAGCAGCCGGTGGATCGTGCCTTCGCCGAACAGATCTGGATTCATCCATGACCCCAAAAGCGGAACGCGCTCGGTGGGGAAATAGCTCTTCTTTCGGGCATCGTGGGTCAGAAATCCAAGCTTAACCAAGCTTTTGAGCAGCGCCGAGGTACTTGACTGCGGGTACCCCAGTTCCTTGGATACTTCCACGACCGACAGCGGTCGCCGAACTTCATCGAAATACACCAAAGTCTGACAGGTGCGCGCCACCGATTTCACAATGTGATCGCCGCCTGATTTTGCTGAAATCTGTTGCGTGGTTTCCATGATCTCCTCCCTCCGCGTGCAGTTATATGCACAGCGTTCCATGCGAAAGGATGGCCGCGCTTGTGAATTCTGTCAACTGTTAGAAAACGCCGGGAGCACGCCGCAAGCGACTTGGGGATCAGGGAAGATTTCGGGTCCGGTTGTCAGTGGTCTCCTCGCATGGCGGGTATGATCACACCGTCAGCGGCGACGGCGCCCTGCCCGCTTGCCCCGACGATCAATGGATTGACATCAATAGTCTCAAGCGCGGCCCCGTGATGGGCGGCAAATGCAGACAGTCGGGCAAGGGCGTTGGCGAGAGCGTCGAGGTCGCGCTCGGGTGCGCCCCGGAATGCGTCCAGCAGTTTGCGGCTGCGGATTTCGTCAATCATACGGCGCGCCTCGGCAGGTCCGAATGGTGCGACGCGGAAAGACACGTCTTCGAGGGCCTCGACAAACACCCCGCCCAGACCGAACATGACCACCGGGCCGAAAGCCGGGTCCTGGGTCACGCCGAGTATAGCCTCCAGTCCAGGTGCTGCCTGTTCCGCCACGACCAGTCCGTCGATCCGCGCACCGGGCATCTTCTCGGACGCCAGGTCCAGGATTCGTGCCCCGGCAGAGCGGACATCTTCGGCCGAATGCAAATCAAGCGCTACGCCCCCGATGTCGGATTTGTGCAGTATGTCGGGCGAGGCAATCTTCAGCACGACCGGGAATCCCATTTCTTGTGCTGCCTGGGCCGCCGCTTCGGGGGTGGTGGCCAGAGTTTCGCGCACGATCCCGATTCCGGCCTCTGCAAGCAGGGCCTTGGCCTCGATCTCGTTAACCATTCCGTCCGGCAACGGCGACAGGTTGGACAGTTCGGGGATCGGGTCCTTTTCTCCTGCCCGCGCGAAGGAACGGGCAAAATAGCGCAACGCGGCCATCGCCCGGACCGCGCGGGTCGGTTCCTCGAACACGATGAACCCCGACTTTTCATATGCGGCGCGACCCTCTGGCTCTGTCAGCGAACAGAACAGCATTGGCCGACCGGGATATTTCGCGCGGATGCGCTCCAGACCGCTTCGAATGGCTTCGTTCAGGTCGGCGACCAGACCGACCGTCGACATGAAGATGATTGCTCCGTCGATGTCGCCATCGCCGAACAACACATCCATGTTGGTTTCCAGAAGGTCGATCTGATTGACCAGCTGCGCCGTCACATCAACCGGGTTTCGGACACCGGCAAATGGCAGCACCTCTTTCAGCTTTTTCTGTGCATGATCGGGAAGCGCAGGCACGTCAAGTTTCAGCTTTTCGGCTTCGTCGGCCATCAGCACCCCAACCCCGCCCGAGACTGTCACAAGGCCCAGCCGGTCGCCCTGCATCATCGCCGCGGATTCGGCGCAGGCATAAGTCACATCGAACATTTCATCGACCGATTGCGCCCGGTAAACGCCGTACTGCCGGAAAGCCGCGTCATAGACCGCGTCTGCCCCAGCCAATGAGGCGGTATGCGATTGCGCGGCCTCTGCCCCGACCGCACTGCGCCCGACCTTCATCATGACCACCGGTTTTTCGCAGGCACGCGCCAGCTCCAGTGCCTCGACCAGCCTGTCGCGATCGGTTGCCCCTTCGAGATATCCCATGATCACGCGGGTATCGTCATCTTGTGCGCAATAGGCCACGGCATCAGCAAAATCGACATCGCAGGAATTGCCAGTCGTCGCCCAGATATTGACCCCAAGTCCGCGCATTCGAACGAGCGTCATGCAATACGAGCCGAACGCGCCGCTTTGACTGACGATCGACACGCCGCCGGGTTTTGGCAGGTGTTTTTCGACCCCAGGCGTGAATGTCGCATAGAGGTTGTGGCGCACATTCGCGATGCCAAGGCAGTTCGGCCCCACAAGCCGCATGCCGCCCTCGCGCGCGATGTCGACCATGCGCGCCTGAAGGGCGGCCCCGTCGGCATCGACCTCCGAGAACCCCGAGCTGAAGATCACCGCCCCCCGCACACCTTGGGCCGCGCACTGTTCGACCGCCTGAACGGCCAGCGGCGCGGGCAGCGCGATCACGGCCAGGTCCGGTGTCGTGGGTGCCTCCGAGATCGACGGATACGCCGTCAGGCCCTGCACCTCTGGCGATTTCGGGTTGATAGGCAGGATCGGGCCGTCGAAACCGTGCCGCTTGAGAAAATCCACCGGCCTTCCGCCGATGCGCTTGGGATCGCTTGAGGCGCCAATCACAGCTACTGAGCGAGGTTTGAAAATGGCGTCCATTCCATGAGTTCGCATGGGGCTTCCTTTGGTGTTCGAAACTAGTAGGATTTTGGCAGGCCGAGGGCATGTTCCGCGATAAACGAAAGCACCAGCTGCGGGGTGACCGGCGCGATGCGGAACAGGATGGCCTCGCGAACAAGACGCTCGACATGGTATTCCTTGGCGTATCCGAACCCGCCGAAGGTCAGCTGCGCGGTCTGTGTCGCCTTCACCGCCGCTTCGGCGGCCAGATATTTTCCTGCGTTGGCTTCATTTCCGCAGGGCTTGCCTGCGTCGTAGAGCGCGCCGGCGTGCATCGCCATCAGGTTGGCCGCCTCCAGTTCCGCCCAGCTGGCGGCCAGGGGGTGCTGTACACCCTGATTCTGACCGATTGGTCTGCCAAAAACCACGCGCTCATTGGCGTAATCCGCGGCGCGCCGAAGCGCATTCCGCCCGATTCCGACTGCTTCAGCGGCAATCAGAACCCGTTCGGGGTTCAGCCCGTGCAGGATCTGACGAAATCCCTGGCCTTCTTCGCCGATCAGATCCCCGGCGGGGATCGGAAGCCCGTCGATGAACATTTCGTTCGAGTCGACACATTTGCGGCCCATCTTTTCGATTTCGCGCACGGTGACGAAAGATCGGTCAAGGTCGGTGTAAAAAAGGCTCAATCCTTCTGTCGGTTTCTTGACGTCCTCAAGCGGGGTCGTGCGCGCCAGCAACAGGATCTTGTCGGCCTCCTGAGCGGTTGAAATCCAGACCTTTTGGCCGTGCACCACATACCGGTCACCCTGTCGCACGGCGCGTGTTTTCAGTTTGGTGGTGTCCAGGCCGGTTGTCGGCTCGGTCACCCCGAAACACGCACGTTCGTCGCCTGCCACCAAAGGCGGAAGGTATCTCTGTTTCTGGTCATCGGTGCCAAATTTCACGACTGGGTTCAGACCGAAGATATTCATGTGAATCGCCGATGCGGCGCTGTTGCCGCCGCCGGATTCCGCAATGGCCTGCATCATGATCGCGGCATCGACGATGCCAAGACCGGCACCTCCGTACTCTTCGGGGATTGCAATCCCCAGCCAGCCATCGCGGGCCAGCTTTTGATGCAGCTCTCGCGGGAAACCGCCTACGCGATCGCGTGTCAGCCAGAACTCGTCGTCGAATTCCTCGCAGATCCGCAGGATCGCATCGCGGATTCCCTGCTGTTCGGATGTCATCTGATAGGTCATGATTTTCTCCTCACGTCTTGCAGACCCGGCTCAGCGGCCCGGTTCGGCCACAGTGCCTTGTTCGATTAGGGTGTCGATTTGCCCGGTGTCGTACGCGAGCTCTTGTAAAATCGCCCGGGTGTCAGCACCCAGTTCGCGGCGCCCGAGCCAGCGCAGCCGCCCCGGCGTCTTGTCCAGCTTTGGTACCGGCCCGACGACCTTGGTGTCGTCGCCCTCGACCCCGACGATGTCGCCCCGCGCCGCGATCTGCGGATCTGCCAGGATGTCATCGACGTCGTAGATCATCGCCGCCACGGCATCGTGCGACTGGAAGATGTCGATCGCCTTCTGCGCGTCATGCTGGGCCACGAATGCCCCGAGCCGGTCCACGATCTCGTCCATATGTTCCGCAAAACCGTCGAGGCTCTGGAACTGCGGCTGCTCCGCCCATTCCTTTCCGCCCGCGGCTTCCAGAAGCCGCCGCCCGGTCGCGGCACTGCCTGCGCTGATTGTGACCCATTTCCCGTCCCTGGCGCGAAACACCCCCGCCGGAGCGTAGGAATTGGGTGACTGAAGTCCGTTTCGATCGACCGGCAGTCCCGCGCCGGTGCGGGTCGGGACGTGGTAGTCGATCAACCGCAAGAGCGGCTCGAATATCGCCAGATCGACCACCTGGCCCCGGGCGCTGCCGTTCTGCACCGCATGAAGCGCCATCATCGCGCCGTAGGCCGCCATGAGGCCGGTGGTCGAATCCGCGGCGGGAAAGCCGGGGTGCATCGGTGCATTGTCGGCGAAGCCTGTTATGTGGGCCAGCCCGCTCATTGCTTCACCCGCGCGGCCAAATCCGGGCCACGAGGCGCGCGGTCCGGTCTGGCCATAACCCGATATCCGTACAATCACCAGATCGGGGTTCCACTCATGCAGGACCTCTGGGGCCAACCCTGCCCGTTCCAGAACACCGGGTCGAAAGTTCTCTATAAGCACATGGGCGTTTTCGACCAGCCGCCGCAGAATGGCGCGGCCATCTTCACTTTTCCAGTCCAGCGCCATCAGACGCTTGTTTCGTGCCAGGGTCTTCCACCAGGCGCCCACGCCATCGCTGGTCCGCGCGCTCAGAACCCGCAGCATGTCGCCCTGCCCCGGCCGTTCGATCTTGATCACGTCAGCGCCGAAATCCGAGAGCAGAGCGCCGCACATCGGCGCGGCGATCACATGCCCCATTTCAATCACCCTGAGATCGCTCAGTGGTCCATTATCCATTTTCACGTATCTGCCTCGTTCTGTGAATTTTCCGACGTCAAGCCCTAGTTTGCGGCTCTGAAAGCCTCAGTCTGCTCGGAACCGGAATCTATTGCGAGAATAATCGAACAGCCGTTAGATCTCCGAAAGGGACCAATGTTTTTTCACTTGACGGAGGAAAGTGTGCCAGAGCCGAACACGAATCAAATGACGACACCCCGCCCCACGGTTGGCCAAGCTCTGGACGGGCTGTTCGATCCGCGCACCATCGCGGTGGTTGGCGCATCCCGCACCAAGGGCAAGTTGGGGCAGGCCGTTTTGGCCCTGCTGAAGAGCAACGGTTACAGCGGCAGGATCATCCCCGTGAACCCTTCAGGCGGCGAGATCGAAGGCCTTCCGGCTGTGCGCAGCCTGGACGAGATCGACAGCCCGATCGACGTGGTTGTGCTGGCAACGCCGGTCGGGGTCGCGCTGGACGCTCTGGAGACCTGCACCAGGCTCGATGTCAAGGTCGTGGTCGGGGTCACCTCGGGCTTTTCCGAAGCCGGCGAAGATGGGCATGAAAACGAAGAGCGCTTGCGCCGGATCATGCAAGACGCGCCCTTTCGACTGGTTGGGCCGAACTGCGAAGGTGTGGTGCGCCCCGCGTCGGACCTGCAACTGACTTTCAGCCCGATGTTCAACGATCTTCGGCCTGGTCCCGTGGCCATGATTTCCCAGTCCGGCGCACTTGCGGGCCTTATGGCGTTGCGTCTGGGCGAACGCGGCGTGGGCATCAACGCCATCGTTTCCAGCGGCAACGAAACTGACCTGACCGCAGCGGACCTGCTGGATTATCTGGGCAATGACCCCCAGACGCGGGTTGTTCTTTGCTACGTCGAGGAACTGCGCGATGGACGCCGTTTTGCCGAAGCGGCCCAGCGGCTGACCCGGGCGGGGAAGCATGTCGTCGCGGTCAAGGGCGGGCGCAGCCGCGCCGGGTCACGCGCGGTCCAATCTCATACCGGCGCCATGGCCGGGGACGACCGGGTGATCAGCGCGGTCTTTCGCGAAACCGGTGTCATCCGTGCCCGTGAGTCCGTGGCAGCCGTCGATGCCGTAACGGCGCTCGCCGCGGGGCGGCGACCGGCCGGAAACAGGGTCGGGATCATTTCTGTCACCGGCGGGCTTGGGGTCGAAATGACCGACCTGGCCGAAAGCGCGGGCTTCGAAGTTCCGGTGCTGGATGAAACGACGCAGACGGCGCTGTCGCGCTATGTGCCCTTTTTTGGGTCAGTGACAAACCCGGTCGATCTGACCGGTGTGGTTTTGGCGAATCCAACATATGTCGGACGCTGTCTGGAGGCCGTTACCGCCGATCCGGGCGTGGATATTGCCATCGCAATTATCACATTTGTGCCAGATCAGCAGTTCATCGAGGCCTTGGCGGAGGCGTTCGACAACACAGACAAGCCAATCTTGATCGTCTGGACCGGTTCGGCGCGCAGCAATGCCTCGGGCGAGGCGCTGCGCGAACGAGCCGTTCCTGTCTATGATTCGCCCGCTCGGGCGGCATCGGGCCTTGCCGCACTCGCGGTCGCGACAGGAGAAGTTGCATGACCCAAAGAGAAACGCTGGAAAACTGGCAGCGTGCCGGGCGCACGGTTATCCACGAGGCCGATGCGAAGGATCTGCTGCAACGGATTGGAATCCCGGTGCCCCGACGTGACCCCGACCACGGGCGCTGTGTCGCCAAGCTGTGTCACGATGACTATCCGCATAAGTCCGATCACGGGCTCGTCCGTTTGGGTCTTTCCCCTGACGAGGCGAAACAGGCCGCCGCGGAAATGGCGGAACGTTTTGCGGGCGGCACGGCGCTGATCGAGGAAATGGAAGAAGGGTCCGTGGCAGAATGGATCATCGGCTGCAAACGCGACGACACCTTTGGTCCGATCGTTCTGGCCGGTCCTGGCGGCATCCTTGTGGAACTGATTGATGCCGCCGAAATCAGGCTTGCGCCCGCCACGCCGCAAGCTGCCGAGGCCATGGTGCGATCGGGTCCGGGGGCGCGGTTGCTGACAGGATTACGCGGCGCGGAACCGGCCGACAAAGGTGCCCTGGCAGACCTGATTTCACGCATATCTGTTTTCTTTGCCGAGAACGCCGATCTGATCTCGGAAATTGAAATCAACCCTGTGATGGTCCGGGCCGACGGGAAGGGATTGGTCGCCGCCGATGCCTTGATCGTCTTGTCTTCCAACGCGGACGAACAGGAGAAATTAACGTGATACGTCACCCTTTTGGAGAGTTGTCACTTGGCCAGACCGGCATTTCGAGTGGTCGGACGATGACCGAAACCGATGTCGTCAATTTCTGCATGTTGACCGGAAACTGGCTGGAACTTCACTCCAACGTCGAGCACGCCAAATCGTCTCTGTATGGCCAGCGCCTCGTGCAGGGCAGCCTCGTGTTCTCGATCGTCAATGCGATGATCCCCTTCGACAGTTCTGTGCTGGCCGCTTTCTATGGCTGTGACAAGCTGCGCTTTTTGCGGCCCACTTTTATCAACGACACCCTTTGGGCCCAAACCGAAATCATCGACCTGAAGGACCATGACAAAAAGCACGGTGTCGTGACCAGCAAACTGGAAGGCATCAACCAGCGGGACGAGACGGTCCTGCGCTGCGAGTTCAGCCTGTTGATCCGCAAGTCGCGTCTGGATCGCCCCGGAGAGCCGGCCAAAATCCACGCGTCGCGCGACAAAACACAAGGAGAGAGCGCATGAACTTTCTGACACCCGAGCAAGAGATGTGGCGCGCGACCGTCGAGCGTTTTGTCGAGGAAGAGATCGGCCGAGACTATATCCGCAATTGCGACCGCGAGCGCGAATACCCCTACGAAGCCTATGAAAAAGTGGCCAAGCAGGGCTGGCTCGGCATCCTGTTTTCAGAAGAGAGCGGCGGTCTTGGCGGTGACATCATGGACTATGCCCTGATGTGCGAAGGGTTGGCCAAATACGGCTTTGACTTCTCGACCGGGTTGATGGTGGCGACGTTCACCGCGATGAATGTTGAGAAATTCGGCACGCCCGAGCAAAAAGAGCGGTACATCCAGCCCTTCCTCGATGGCGACATCCGCTTTTCGATCTCTATTTCCGAACCGGGCGCGGGGTCGGATGCGGCATCGACAAAGACACGCGCACGGCGCGATGGCAACGGCTGGGTCGTCAACGGGCAGAAACTGTGGTGTTCGGGCGCTGCGGCCGACAACGCAATCCTTGCAATGCTGACCCGGACCGACCCCGACGCGCCCAAACACAAGGGGCTGTCGGTTTTCCTGATCCCCAACGACACCGAAGGTCTGGACATCCGCAAACTGCCGACCATGGCGCGCCGCGCAACCGGCACCACCGAGATTTTCGTGGACGACGCGAAACTGCCGGCCGATGCGCTGCTGGGCACGGAAAACGATGGCTGGAAGATCATCACCGACCATCTGGAGCTGGAACGCGTGGCCGTGGCCGCCGCCTATGTGGGCAATGCCCAGACAGCGGTAGACGATGCTCTGCGCTACGCCCACGAACGGATTCAGTTCGACAAGCCGATCTTCGACTTTCAGGTGATCCGCCACATGCTGGCCGACATGCAAACCCAGGTCGATGCCGCCCGGCTGTTGGTTTATCGCGCCGCTAGCCTGGCCGCAGCCAAGACGCCCTGCATGCGAGAAGTCTCAATGGCAAAGCTCTATGCCTCCGAGACGCTGCAGACGGTGACGCGCAACGGGATGCAAATCTTGGGTGGCCACTCGATGCTGCCCGATGCAGATATGGAGCGGTATTTCCGCGAAGGGATGCAAAGCACCATCGGCGGCGGAACCTCGCAGATTCAGCGCACCCTCATCGCCAAGACCATGCGCCCGGGCTGACAGTTCGGGGCGCAGCGGGACAGCCCGACAAGAAGGAGAAAGAGCATATGAAGAACGGACGAGAACCGGTGGTCGTCGGCGTTGCCGATGCGCCGCTGGAGGACGGCAAGTTCGTCACAAAGGCTTCGGTCCTTGGTCATGCCGCGTTGGTGGCAAAAGCCGCCGTCGAAGAAGCCGGACTGAAACTGAGCGATGTCGACGGCCTGCTGACCGCCGGCATGTGGGGTGTCCCCGGCCCCGGCCAACTGGCCACGGTGACGCTGGGCGAATATCTGGGCATCATGCCGATATTCGTCGATGGCACGAATATTGGTGGTTCGGCATTCGAGGCCCATGTCGCACATGCTGCCATGGCGCTTCGCGAAGGCTATTGCGAAGTTGCGCTGATCGTCTACAGCTCAGACCAGAAATCCCTGCGCAGCCGCAACCTGGGGGGCCGGCCCTCGGTCCTGTCCATGCAACATGAAACACCCTTTGGGATGCCCACGCCTGTGGGCGGCTATGCGATGGCCGCGCAGCGCCACATGCACGAATTCGGCACCACGTCCGAAAACCTCGCTGAAATCGCCGTCGCGACCCGGAAATGGGCACAGTTGAATCCCGAGGCGACGCGGCGCGATCCGCTGTCGATCGACGACGTACTGTCCAGCACCATGATCTCCGAGCCGCTGCACCTGCTCGATTGCTGCCTGGTCACCGACGGAGCCGGTGCCATCGTCATGACCACCGCCGAACGTGCCAAGGACCTCAATACCCGGCCCGTTGCGGTCAAGGGCTATGGCGAGGCGCATACCCACTGGGCCATCAGCGAAATGCCGGACCTCGCCCGCCTGCTTCCCGCGCAAAAAGCCGGGGAACGCGCAATGAAAATGGCCGGGGTGAGCCATACGGATATCGACGTAGTCGAGATCTATGACAGCTTTACCATCACCGTGCTGCTCTCGCTCGAGGCTCTCGGCTTCTGCAAGATTGGCGAGGGCGGGGATTTCGTGTCGGGCCAGCGCACTGCACCGGGCGGAGCGTTCCCAATGAACACCAGTGGCGGCGGCCTTTCGGCGCTGCATCCGGGCATGTTCGGAATGTTCTTGCTGATTGAGGCGGTCCGGCAGCTTCGCGACGAGGTCGGCGAACGCCAGGTCAAGGGCGCCGAGACCGCGCTGGTACACGGAACCGGGGGCACGCTGTCCTCTGGCGCGACCGTGATTTTGCAAAAGGACTGAACCGATGAGCACAGAAAAACCGCTTCCGGTAATCGACCATGACAGCACCCCCTACTGGGAGGCCGCGCGCCAGGGCCGCCTCGACATCCCGCTCTGCGGCGATTGCGGCAAGCATCATTTCTATCCGCGATCCGTTTGCCCGCATTGCCATTCCGACAATCTCGACTTCGATACCGTCAGCGGGCGAGGCGAGGTGCATACCTTCACCATCGCGCGCCGTCCGGCTGGGCCGGCATTCGCTGATGACGTGCCATATGTCGTGGCATTGATTGAACTGGAGGAAGGCCCCCGGATGATGAGCCGGATCCAGACCGGCGATCCCGAGAAGGTTCATATCGGGGCCAAGGTGGAAGTGACGTTCGTCAAGGCAAACGACGAAGTGACTTTTCCCTACTTCAAATTGACCTGAGGCCAGTGGCATAGCCACTTCGGGGTCGAATGTGGGAGAGCCGCCGCAGAGGGTATCTGCGGTGGCTCTTCCCTTTTCGGAGGTCACCCGGCGCGGCCGGGCTGCGGTGCTCCGTGCAGAAACCGCCACGCCAAGAGTCCGGCCAGCGCCAGCCCGCCAATGATGTCGGCCGCAGGCGCGGCGTAAAACAGCAAGGCGGCAGCCGACAGGAACAGCAACCGGCCGATGACCGGCACCTTTCCACGAAACCAGCCGCTTGTGCCGACGCTGACGGCAAAAACCGCGGCGGAGGCAACGCCCATATCCATTAGGATTTGCCCCGTGCCGCCCTGGGCCAGTATGCCCGGCCGAAACACAAACAGAAATGGCACCACATAGATCGCTCCGGCCAGCATCAGCGCGCGACCCGCCACCCGCCAGAAATTGGCCCCTGCCAGGGCGGCGGCGGCATAGACACTGGCGCAGACCGGTGGCGTGATGGCCGACAGGATCGCATAGTAGAAGACAAAAAGATGAGCCGTCAGTTCGGGTAGGCCAAGCCGCACGAGACTGGGCGCGGCGATCGCCGCCGCCAGCACATAGGAGGCCGTCGTCGGCACGTCCATGCCCAGCAGGATCGCCAGCACCGCCGCCAGCAACAGGGCCACGATCAACCCCTGACCGGACACAGAGAACAACAGGTTCGAGACTTTGACCCCGGCACCCGTCGCCGTCAGAACCTTGACGACGATGGCGGCGCAGGCAAGCAGCGCCGCGATCATCACCAGCGCCCGCCCTGCTTCAACCATCCCCTCATAGATGTCGCGGGCCAGCTTGGCCCAACAGGCCAGCACACCCTGCTTTTTTCCGTCGCGTGCGAAGGGACGCACCAGACCACAGGCCACGATCAGCACGATGATCGCACCCGCCCCCGCATAGCTTGGCGTGTAACCGTTGAAAAGGAAATAGACCATCGCCGCGATGGGAAGGAACAGCGGGATCGACTTGTCCGCCGCAAGGAATTCCGCCGGTTCGGGCATTTCGCTCCTTGGTGTCGGCTGAAGCCCTGTGCGGCGGGCATAGAGATCCACGCCGAACCATACCGCAAGGTAATAGAGAAACGCCGGACCGATCGCCGCGATGACGATATCGGTATAGGGAATGGCCAGGAACTCGGCCATGATAAAAGCCGCCGCCCCCATCACCGGCGGCGTAAGCTGGCCGGCGGAGGAGGCGACTGCCTCAACCGCCCCGGCAAAGGCCGGCGGATAGCGCAGTCGCTTCATCGTGGGGATTGTGATCGACCCGGTCGCCATGACATTGGCCACCGCCGAGCCGGTCACCGTCCCGAACATCGCCGATGACAGGGCACAGACCTTTGCCGGGCCGCCATACGTTCGACCGGCGATCCACGTTGCCATTTTCATGAAAGCATCCGTTGCCCCGGTCGACAGCAGGAGCGCCCCCAGAAGCACATAGATCACGATGACCCGAGCCCCGATATCCGCAAGGTAGCCAAAGAGGCCAGTAGTCGAGCTGTAGAAAGTCTCGACCGCCGTACGGGCCGACACACGCGGTGGGCGCCAGGCCCCTTCGATCAGATCATGGCCGAAATAAAAATAGATCACAGTGCAAAGCGCCAGCAGCGGCAGGAACCAGCCGATCACCCGGCGCGCCGCTTCAAGAGTCAGCAGAACAGCCAACAGACCGGCCGCCTTGTCGAGCGGCCCGTAGCGCACCATGATATCCGAAAAGCGATCCCGGTTCACGATTACATAGAGGCAAACCGCGAAAGCCAGCAGGCCGAGTGTGATGTCCACGGCCCGTTCCAGCCCGCTTCGCGCGCCGGTGCGCGAGGCCCGCGCCGCATAGAGAAAAAACGCGCAGCCGATTCCAAAACCGACAAAAATCGGTCGCTGAACCAGCGGTTCGAACTGTCCGAAGAGGGCATTATAGAAATGCAGCGCGACGAATGCGGCGAACAATACGCCAAGCGCCTGCTCTCCGCGCCGTTCCCAATTGGGTATTGCGGTCGATGTCTGCGTCATGTTCTCTCCGAGAGCGGTAACGGCGGGGTGCCCGCAGCACCCCGTCTGGATCAGCCTATGGCCGCCGTCGTGACGGCCCGCGATTCCGGTCAGCTTCCGGCCGCCTCTCTCCAGTAACGTTCCGCACCTGGATGATAGGTAATTCCTGCCTCCATCGTGGCGACGGCATCGGCGGCAATGTCATAGTCCGCCAGTTGTGGCCAGGCTTCGGTCAGCAGGCTCATGTTCTGGTGGATGCTGCGAGCGATGTCGTAGGCGGTCTGGTCATCCATGACACCGGTGCGGGTCAGAAAGAAAACGTTGAGCTTCGGAACGCGCATTGCTTCGGAGCCGGGAATGAGTTCTGCCGGAAGAGTTGTGAAACCGACGCCCTCCATAGCCCCTGTCGCCGCTTTCTCCTGCTCTTCGGTAAAGCCGATCAAGCGCATCTTGGTGCTGGTCATCAATTCCTGCAGACTTGCATCGACGGAGTCTGCGGCCCCATATTTGCTGTAACCGACGATTTGGCGGTTCTTGATGCCTTCCACCGCGTCCCCAACGGCGCCATGCACCAGGTCCGCGTTGATATCGAACATCGACAGGACACCGGTCGTCAACGTCTCGGCCGCCGATCCGCGGATGCCGGGATTGAACTTCTTCCCGTCCAGTTCGTCCAGCGTCGTCACACCAGACTCGTCGGTGACCGCGATCAGCAGGATCGAAGCGCTGTAAGGATAAAGCGCAACCGTATCTGGGATTGCGTTACCTTCGAACTTGCCGGTCCCGTTTCTGGCGGAGATCAGAATGTCGGTGGTGGCAAGCCCAAGGTCGATCTCGTCGCGCGCCAGCCGCAGCACATTGTCCACGCTGGCCCCGGTTTCGATCACGCTGACATTGGTGCCTTCCATACCGGTCTCGATTGCCTTGCTCATCGCAACCGAAATGGTGAAATGGCTCGACGTCGGGCTGGTCGTGCCCATCGTGAGATCCTTGGCAGATGCCGCGCCGCCAAGGGCCATCGCCCCCACAGCCGCAATAGCACCCATCGCCGCCCGGAACCCGGTCAACTTGTGTTGGAACATTTTATCCTCCCGTTTTTGACTATAAAAGAATCGTCAGCCCGGCCGCTCAAGCACGCAAGGCCCCCGATATGTCGATCCGCTCTCTCAGAACGCGCAATTCTTCCTCCGTTGGTGGCCGCGTTTGCGGCACCTCGCCTCTGATCGCCAGATCGAACCCCGTATGACGCTGGACCTCTTTGGGCGTATTGCCCCCATGCACCGATTTCAGTTGCATTCGCAGCGTCGTCTTGTCGAATTCCATAACCGCTCGCGGCGTCACCACCAGGCGCGGCCCTTCATTGACCAACCCGGCGTCGCGTTTCGCGGCAGGCCCGGACAGATGTCCGGGTATTGTAATGAAATCGACCGTTTCCACAAAGTTTCGCGCCGTGTGCACGGTGGGGCAAATGTAATACCGCGACGAGGTGTGGCAGTATGACAGGTTCGCCGCTCCCGGCCCGCGCATCTTTGGTGCGTGCAGTGTGCCGCCGACGTGGTGCAGGTTGATGTTGCCGTACACATCGTGCTGCAGGCCACTGTGAAAGAAAAAATCCAGCCCGTGATGGCTGTGGCCGAACAACTCGACAAAGGTCTCGGCGGCCTCGCAGCGGCCGAGCGCACGATCGTCCAGCATCGACGGATACAAACGACCCGGCTCGGGGTTGAAGAACATCTCGCCGCCGACCGTCAGGTTCGGTGCATGCAGCTCGCGGGCTAGCGCAATGGCCGCCATCGGCACCAACGCAGCTGCACCCGCCGCACCCAGTTCTCCGTCGGCCAGATCGCGGGCCAACACGACAACCATCTGTTCAATTGGGGAAACCGCTGCACTCATTCGTTCCGTGCCTCGGCTTCGAGCACGGCGAAATACCCGGTTCCCCCGACCGCTTCGATGTAGTCGCTCTGGTTTTTCGGCTCGGTCAGGTGGCGGGTGATATAGGCGTCCAGCCCCGTGCTGTCGCCGGTCCGGGCGGCATCCCCCAGATCGGCGTAGGCATCAATATGTTCCTCGTCCATCGCATAGTTGGGAAAGCTCGCCGTTGGGTGCGCGCCATAGGGCACCTCGACCACAGCGTCGACATAATGAGACGGCACGGTAACCCGCGAGGGATCGTCCAGAACGACCTCGTCCGGCACGATCCGGTCCACGCTGGCAATGACCATGTCAGACGCGCGTGCCATCAGCTGATCGGCGTAGACCATCGTGCTGAGATGGCGCAGGTTTCCCCAACGGTCGGCTTCCTGCGCGTGCAAGAACGTCACTCTGGGGCGGATCGGCCCGACGGCGTGAATACGGCGGCCGGAGAACGGGCAGTCGATTTCCTGCAAAAGCGGGTTGTGCTTCAGAACGTCCGATCCGCGCAGCGCGTCGATTGGCTGGAACGGCACGCCATGAGCCGACGCCATCAGCCCGCCCACCACGGTCAGCGCATCCAGCGCGTGCGCGGTCACCTGCCCTGCCTCGACCGCGCGGCGGAAGTTCGGGCAAAGCCGGTTTTCCAGCGTAACGCCGGGAATAAAGACCTGTGCGACCGCGCCTGCCGCAATCATCAGGTCGACATCATACCCCGCGCCCGGCGAGGAATACACATGCAGACCATCTGCGCCCGTGGCCAGCAACGCGCGCACCAGTGCGACAGGGCGGCTTTGCTTGAACAGACCACCGAGACAAAGCTCGGGGCGTCCTTCCAAAGCGCCTCGTGCCAGCCGGGCTGCGTCTTGCAGGCCTGTGACCTTGCTGCGACGTGTGGGTTTCGCTTGGCCTTCCATCGTTGGGCGTGCCACTCCGATAGTGATTGCGCTGACCCATCTTAGTTGACGGCATGGGGTCCATCACCTTCCGGCTGGCGCAAAGCCTGATCGAACACATATGTGGAAATGCTTGCGCCCGGTTCCTGACAGGCAATTGAGTCCGGTCAGAACCACCCTGCCGCGACACCGCCGCCAACGATGAGCGTGATGAGGAGGATGCTCGCAACACCGAAGATCCCGTTCCACCGCAAGCCGATGGTCAGCGGCCGCTCGCCCACGATGGAAGAGGCGTAGACCACCGCCGTGATGGCCGGTCCCATGCAGATGATGCTGCTCCAGCCACCAGCCAGCGCAAGGCCCAGAGCAAGCGGCGACAATCCTTCCACGCCGACGCGGTTGACCACCTCTGCCAGCAGGACCACCGAGATCATCGGATGCACGCCCAGCAGCCCCGTCAGAAACACCGTCATGATCAACAGCACAACAGTCGTGACCGGCCGCGTGGCCATCCAGCCCAAATGGTCGGCAATCCATTCGACTGGGGCGACTTCCAATGCGATAAGACCAATGAATCCCGCCGATGCGATGACGCTCATTTCGGTCGCGAAACCCGGTGCCTGGGCCACAAACCGGCGCGATATACCGGCAAGGCTGTCACTGCCGCTGCGCATAACCGACCAGAGCAGCGCATAGATCGGCACGATGGTGATCAGGACGGTCTGGAAACTGTACTGGGTCAACCGGTCCAGCGTGACCACGGCGGCGCCCAAAAAAAGCACATGCCCGGACACGATCAGTACGGCCCAGCGGCTCCAGTCCGGCAAGTCACCGGTCAGGGCCGGTGCCCGGCCGCGCGCCGAGGGCGGGCGCCACCATTCCACCGTGTCGAACAGCCATCCCAGAAGAAACAGAATCCCGGCCAGAGCAATCCCGTAAGGCGCTAGCTTCGTCCATTCGAGCCCCGGAATTGTGAGAATCATCAGATTGAGAGCGATTCCGAACGGCGTCCAGAAAGCGATCGAGGAAAACCCCCGCATACAGGCGCTCACCATCCTGCGCTTGCGAGCCTGGAACACGAATTCGTCCATCTCGTGCCGATGCGCCGCCAGCCCTTTCATTATGATCTCCAGCATCACCCCAAGCCCGCCGAGATTTAGAAGCACCCCGAACAGATGCCCGCCCGCACCCAGAGAGGCGTAGCGACGGGTCGGCGGCTGCAGTGTCAGGAATTCACCGGCAACCTCGACGATCGGGTCTTGGGTGGCCGCGATGCGCAGGAAGGCGACAGCCGTGAGCAGCGCGGACAGGAACACGACACGCCCGGCCGCTTCGACAAAGATGCCGGCTCGGATCCCGTCTGCCAGCGCCAGAAGGGCAATCGCGAGGGAAAAGAAAAGCAGTACCCATCCGATGCGGGCGATATAGCGAGATGCAATAACGAGATAGAGTCCGAAGAACGGCACGGCTGCAATGGACGCAATGCTGGAGGAGAAAACGCCCTGCACGATGGCAGCGCCGAGACAAATCAGCAGACATAGGGCAGTAATGCGCGTGGCGGAAGGCTTCACGGATTTATTGGACAACAACTCGCCCCACCGTTCCGAAAGCGTCCCTCATGTCTGCGAGGCGACGGCAACTGAGGTCGCTCAAGGCAAGAACGCGGAGCAAATGCGAGGTCGACTATTGCACCCCTACAAGCTGTGACACGCAGGGCGTCGATCTCGTGAACGCGGGAATGGCACGAAACAACTCTCGTCGGAGCCGACCGCATTTTTCTTTGGTCTTCGAGGATACATCGTCTGGCGAAAAATGACACGACGGCACCTCGAAACATCTCTTCGCAATCGCGCGCTTGTCCTCTGGACCTTATACGCCACCACCCTCAGCCAGATTTGCCATTCTTTCCGAAGCTTTACTGGTCAGGGTCAATTTCCGATTCAGCGCCGATACGGGTGGAAGTTCGACATCCAGAATGTCCAACTGCCGCAAGTATCACAATACGAAAATCCTGTTCCAACACATATGTGCGAAAGTGTAGCGCCGAGAGTTGATTGCGTCTTCCTTTATCAGGCAATGTGCAGTGCAGTGAAGGACAAGATGGTCAGCGATTTCACCACCCGTTTGTCGCGGTTCGTTGCCGCGCCGCACCGGCTGAGCGATGCGGACGCCGAGCAGGCCGCGCTTTGCGTTGAGGATACCATAGCCGCCATCTATGGCGGGTGGCATGAGCCGGTGGTTCGCCGGCTGGCCGCGCTCGACGCGGGTGGACCGGCAGTCCCAGCGGGGGATACTGAAGGTGGCAGCCCCGAACAGGCCGCGTTCCTGAACGCGGTTGCCGGGCATGCGCTCGATTTTGACGATGTCCACACGGTCAGCGTCACTCATCCCAGTGTTGTGATCGTGCCGGCGCTGCTGGCCATTGCGGATGTCCGGCCGGATACGGTCGATCGCATTGCCCCTGCGCTTGCGGTCGGAACAGCCGTCAATGTCGCGCTCGGTCAGATCCTGGGTTTTGACCACTACAACAAGGGCTGGCACGCAACGTCGACCATCGGGGTTCTGGCATCGGCGGCAGCGGTCGCGCATCAGCTTGGGCTCGGCGACGACGCGGTTCGCAACGCTCTGTCCCTCGCGGCGTCGCTGGCCGGGGGGATGCAGATCAATTTCGGCGCCATGGCGAAACCGATCCAGGCCGGAAACGCCGCCCTTGTCGGATTGCGGGCCGCCCGGATGGCTGAGGCCGGCATCACAGGCGCCCCGGATATCTTTGCGGCGCGCGGCTTCTTCGATCTATATGCCGGCCCGGACGGGATTGCGGCCGACCCCGCAGCGGTGGAACCGTGGATCGACCTGGGCACGGTGTCCCGCAAGCTGTATCCCTGCTGCTACCTCACCCACAGGATGATCGCCGCCGGGCGGCACCTTCACGCCGAACGCGGCGGCGAGGCGGTGCCCCAAGGATCGGTGATCGAAATGACAGTGCCCGAAAGCGTCATGGTCCCGTTGCATGTGACAGACCCCAAAGATGGGATGCAGGCCAAGTTCTGCGCCGCCTATACGCTCGCTGTGGCGCTGCATCAGGACCGGGTCGGTCTGGTGGATTTCGAAGGGGACAGCCCCCATCGGCCTGCGGTGCGCCGACTTATGGACATGATCAGTATCCAAACAACGCCGGAATCGGGACGGGATTACGTCGGCGTGGACCATGGTACGGTCCATGTCCGCCTGCGCAAAGGGAACGTAACCTTGGCCGAAATCTCGGTCGCGGCGCACCCCGGCTCACCCTCGGATCCGGCAACCCCTGCTGCGATCGGCGACAAAATCGCCGATTGCCTCGCGAAATATCGCAGGGACGGGGGCGCGGCGCCCTCTGCCAGTGCGTTCCGCCGGGATCTGCGCATGCGGTTGCATCTGCCGCCACTGCGAGAGGCGGCGGCCCCCGGTAGGCAAAAAGACCATGCTCGGCAGGACAAGCCCGAGAAGAAAATGTCCAGCGCCGATCAAACACCGTCTGAAAGGACCGTTTGATGGAATCAATGATTCATGACATGGCAGAGCGACTGTTCCGCGACCATGTCACCCACCGTCTGCGCGAAAAAGCCGCCTCGGGACATTGTCCCGAGGCCCTCTGGACGCAGATCGAGGAGGCAGGGTTAACCATGGCACTGGTGCCAGAAAACGCAGGCGGTTTCGGCGTGCCACCCGCCGAGGCGCTCGGGCTTTTGCGTATTGCCGGGGCGCATGGCCTCCCCTTGCCTCTGGCTGAAACCCTGATCGCAAATGCAGTGCTGGCGACCGCGAATATGGCCCTTCCCGGTGGCAGGCTGACCATCGCCGAAGGCGAAGCCCTGCGATTGGAACGGCGCGGCAAGAGGGTCCATGCGAGCGGGCATCTGACACTGGTGCCCTTTGCCCGCTGGGCGAACCGGATCGTGACCATTGCCGTCCTGGACGGTACCGATCACGTCCTGTCCCTGCCGGTGAAGGTTCTGAGCTTTGCCCCGGCGCAGGATCTCGCCGGGATGCCGCGCGATGACATCAAGCTCGATCATACCCTGGCAGAGACCGATGCGGTGCCCCTACCACGACCCATGGGCGGGATGCGCCGGCTCGGCGCTCTTATCCGCAGTCTTGCCACCGCCGGCGCGATGGAGACCATCCTGGAGATGAGCATTCAATACGCCAACGACCGGGTGCAGTTCGGACGGCCAATCGGCAAGTTTCAGGCGATCCAGCACAATCTGGCGACCATGGCCGGGGAAACCGCTGCCTCGCGCACGGCCGCCGAAATGGCGGCCGGCAGCTATGACACACCGGCCTTTGCGCTGACCGTTGCCGCCGCCAAGGCCCGCGCCGGAGAAGCGGCGGAGAAGGTCGGGGCCCTGGCCCACCAGATTCACGGGGCCATCGGTTATACGCAGGAACACACGCTTCATCATTTCACCAAACGGATCTGGGGATGGCGTGACGACTTCGGTACCGAGCTTGACTGGACCAGGGAACTTGGGCGCGCCGCCCTGTCGAGCCCCCACGACACGTTCTGGCATTTCATCACCGACAGCGCGGCAAAAGGGGCCCCGGCATGACACTCACCGCCTTTTCGCCACCCCCGCCCGGTACCGATTTTGACGACCTCCGGCAGGAGGTCCGCACGTTCCTGGCCGAAGAGCTGGCCGATTTCCCCCCCGAAAAGCGCGCGAAATCGTGGAATGGGTTCAGCCGCGATTTTTCACGAAAGCTCGCACAGCGCGGTTGGGTCGGCATGACCTTTCCCAAGGAATACGGCGGCCACGCGCGCAATGCGTTGGAGCGCTATGTCGTGTCCGAAGAGCTGCTGGCCGCCGGTGCCCCGGTGATTTCGCACTGGATCGCAGATCGGCAGAGCGGTCCGCTCATACTTGCCAAGGGCACCGATGATCAGAAACGCCGGATCGTACCGCGCATCGCCGCGGGCGAACTGTGTTTCTGCATCGGGATGAGCGAGCCGGATTCCGGCTCGGACCTGGCGGCGACGCGCACGATGGCCACCGAGGTCGACGGGGGGTTCCGGATCAACGGCACGAAGGTCTGGACGACCTATGCGCATGTCGCCGATTACATGATCCTGTTCTGCCGCACCGGCAAGAGCGACGACCGCCACGGCGGGATGAGCCAATTTCTGGTCGATCTCAAGGCCACCGACAACATTCAGATCACCCCGATCATCGACTTGGGCGGTGAGCATCATTTCAACCAGGTGGTATTCGACGATACCTTTTTGCCCTCCGATGCGCTGCTGGGCGGAAAGGGCGAGGGCTGGTCACAGGTCATGAGCGAACTGGCGTTCGAGCGCAGCGGCCCCGAGCGGTTCCTGTCGTCGTTTGCCCTGATCGAGGAACTGATCCGATTGCTGCGCGACGACGCAACCGAAGCGCAGCAGGCCGAGATTGGCCGTTTGTCCGCGCATCTGATGGTGCTGCGGCAGATGTCACGATCGGTGGCCGGAATGTTGAACGAAGGAGAGAACCCGTCACTTCAGGCTGCCATTGTTAAGGATCTGGGAGCGCTTTTCGAACAGGACATTCCGCGCCTGGCCCGAAGTCTTGTGTCGCGCCCGGCGGTGCCTGGCGGGAGCGATAGCTATGCGGCTGTTCTGGCGTATACGGAACTCGCCGTTCCGTCGTTTTCGTTGCGCGGCGGCACACGCGAAATTCTTCGCGGTATCATTGCGCGGGGACTCGGACTGAGATGATCCCGCCTGCGGAATGACAACAACGGCGGGCGGCACACGTCTAGTGCCGGCCGGTTTCCTCAAATTCCGGACGATAGCCGAGTGCTCGGGAGAGCTGTTCAGCGGCCGTTTTGGCAGCGGCAACATATCGCTTCTTATTACGCTTGGCGCGCTCCAGAGGAGCACCAATCACCAATGCCCCTGCCAAGTGTCCGTCGGCGCGAAAGACCGGAACCCCGAACCCCGCTGCATCTACATGCGCGGTTCCAGCTGTACTGGAATACCCGGTTTTGCGAATCTCCGAAATTAGCCCGCGCAGTTCATTTTCATCGGTGATCGAATTAGGCGTCAGCGGCTTTAATTCAGTGCGCCGAAAATAATCGTCCAGTTCCTGCTGCGTGTCAAAGGCCAGCATGACCAGCCCCGATGCCGAACAGAACAATGGCCGGTTGATCCCCTGTTGGGCGACATACCGAACGGGCTGGGGGCTTTCGATGACCGACGAATAAATGACTTTCTCGCCGTCCCGGACTGCAAACAGGATGGTTTCACTGGTCTGGTTAACCACATCATTCATCACCCCGCGCAGGACCGATTCGAACGG
>NZ_LWEX01000037.1 GCF_001634885.1 Sulfitobacter sp. HI0040
GGCATATTCCGCCCAGGTGATTTCTTTCCATATCCCACGCTCTTTTTCGCGAAGCGCGACATCCTTTCCGTGGCGCGACGCGTTCCGCGCCAGCAGTGCACCGACCGTTTCGCCGCCTGAAGACCGGTTCTTCGTAAAATCAGCCATGCGACCCTCCGATATATGCCTCAATGACCCGCGGGTCTTTCACAACTTCCTTCGGGATGCCGCTTGCGATCATTTCGCCATAATTCAAGGCCAGCATCCGATCACAAATTCCGGTGATGACATCCATCTGGTGTTCGATCAGCAGTACGCTGACGCCGCGTTCGGCACGGGCATCCAGAATAAAGCGGGACATATACCCCTTTTCTTCCTGGTTCATGCCCGCCATCGGTTCATCGAGAATCAGCATCTGGGGCTCGGCCACCAATGCCCGCGCCAGCTCGACCCGTTTTTTCAACCCGATCGGAAGGCCATCGACCAAATCATGCCGGATGCTCTCGAGTTGTAGAAACTCGATCACCTCCTCGACGATTTTACGGTTCTCGATTTCTTCACGCTGTGCTGCCCACCAATAAAGCGCCGTGCGCAAAACGCCTGGGCTCATGTGGATGTGCCGCCCGAGCAGGATGTTGTCCAGAACGCTCATCCCGTTGAACAGGGCAAGATTCTGGAACGTCCGGGCAACCCCAAGCTTGGCAACCTTGTGAGGCGCTGTGCCCGTGATGTCTTTTCCTGCCAGCCGGATTTTGCCCTCGTTTGGCGGAAAAAATCCGGTAATTGCGTTCGTTAAGGTTGTCTTGCCGCTGCCATTCGGACCGACAAGTCCAAAGATTTCCCCTTCTCGAATAACGAGGTCCACACCGGTGACAGCGACGATGCCGCCGAACCGTCGTTCGACCCCGCTGCACTCCAGTATCGCCCCATCATCGGCTCCGATTGCTGTTTTACTCTTTATCGTCATCTAGATCCCATTGTCCCCTAAGAGTCACGGCCATAATCAGGTAATCCGGAAGTAGTCCGGCCGCCCCGTTGGCCATGGATCCCCCCACAATTGCTGCCCACCGTCGATGTTCAGAACTTCACCGGTTACGAATTTCCCTGAATTGGCCGCCATATAGACAACGCCTTCAGCGACATCCCATTCGTCCCCGGCGTGCCGCATCGGATTGGAGTCCTGGAAGGTCGCAGAACCCTCTGGAGGGTAGTTCCCGAAACCGTTGCTTTCGCAGCAACCCGGTGCCACGCAGTTCACTCGGATATCATGCTGGGCCCACTCTACCGCAACTGACTTGGACAGGTAGATAACCCCTGCCCGAGCCGCGCAGGTATGCGCGATGCCGGGCATACCGCGCCAGATATCCGCCACGATATTGATGACGGAGCCCGATTGCTTGTTGGCAACCCAGTGGCGCGCCGTGGATTGCATCATCCACCAGGTGCCGTTGAGGTTGGTGTCTATGACCGCATTCCAGCCCTTTGGACTGAACTCCAACGCAGCTTGCGGAAACTGACCCCCAGCATTGTTCACAAGAACGTCAATCGCCCCGAATTCCTGGTTCGTCTTAGCGACAAAGTCCTCGACCTGCTCAGGCTCCCGGATGGTCATAGGCACAGCGAAGACTTTACCCCCGAAACTTTCGAGGAACTCCCTCGCCAAAGCCAGTTTCTCTTCGTTGCGTCCATTGATCGCCAGATTGGCCCCGAGCCTCGCGAACAGGGTCGCAATTGCCAGCCCCAATCCGCCTCCAGCGCCGGTCACCACAACGGTTTTGCCGCTGAATAAATCGCTCGCGTAAACGGTTTCACGTTTCGACAGGTCCTCCATCGAAGACCCGAACTGCGTCTTATGCATGACGCCTCCTCCCATTCCCCTTAAGGGGCAGTTGTCACTAATCTAACGCGCGTTAGAAAATTGGTCAAGACACCTTTCCCCACCAGCCCCGCCCGTTATCTCAGATCAGTAAGGCCTTGGAAATCCAAGGGCTTTTTCTGGTATGAACAACAAACGCATCTGCGGTGTCACCGGTACGATGCGGAAAAGCAGAGCTTCCCGCACTAGCCGCTCCACGTAATATTCCTTGGCGTATCCGAATCCGCCAAATGTAATTTGCGCGACTTCGGTCGCCTCGACCGCGGCGGCCGCGGCCAAAAGCTTGGCAGCTTTCGCCTCGACGCCGCAGAGCTCTCCCGCATCGTAAAGGGCGGCGGCGTGCGTCACCATGAAATTGGCAGATTCCAGCCGCGCCCATGCCCAGGCCAGCGGATGCTGAACACCCTGGTTTTGGCCGATCGGGCGGTCAAAAATCACACGTTCGCTTGCATAATGCGCCGCGCGAACCAGTGCGTTGCGCGCAATACCAATACATTCGCCAGCCACCAGAATGCGTTCGGGATTTAACCCGAGCAGAGTTTGCCCAAAGCCTTTGCCCTCCTCCCCGATCAGGTCCTCAGCCGGAATCGGTAACCCATCGATGAAGACCTCGTTCGAATCGACAGCCTTTCGCCCCATCTTTTTGATCTCTCGCACATCAACGAAATCACGGTTTAGGTCAGTGTAGAACAGGCTCAGCCCTTCGGTCGGGCTGCTCACCTTCTCTAGCCGCGTTGTTCTGGCCAGAAGCAACATCTTGTCCGTCACCTGCGCGGTAGAAGTCCAGACTTCTTGTCCGTCCTCGACATATCTGTCCCCTGCCGCATTGCCATGGTCGTCAGCTTTGTGGTGTCTAACCCGGTCGCCGGTTCGGTCACGGCGAAACAGGCCTTTTCATCGCCTGCGATCAGCGGGCCAAGCATACGAGCGCGCTGCTCATCGGTCCCAAATTTCACCACCGGGTTGAGTCCGAAAATGTTCATGTGGATGGCCGAGGCTCCGCTCGCGCCAGCCCCCGACTCGGCGACTGCCTGCATCATGATGGTCGCCTCGGTGATCCCCAGACCCGCGCCGCCGACAGCTTCTGGCATGGCAATACCTGGCCAACCGCCATTGCCCTGTGCAGTTCACGGGGAAAACCACCGTTGCGATCCCGGTCCAGCCATTAGTCGCGAATCTCGTCTTGGTCGGCGGTCAATCGAAATGTCATGGCTCCCCCCCTCCTTCCAATCTTACGAGCCCAGCCTCACACAGGGCAGTGATCCGCTCATCGTTAAGACCAAGATCACGCAGAATGCTTTGGCTGTCTGCGCCAGGCGGCCGTCCCAGCCAACGAAGCTGACCGGCCGTCGCGCTGAGATGAGGGACCGGACCAAAGACCTGCGTCTGTTCGCCCACGACCGACACGATATCCCCGCGATGGCGTATCTGCTCGTTCGTCGTGATTTCCTCGACACTCAACACACGCGAGACAACGGCATCATGGCGCGCGATTTCCGCCTCCACTTCCTCAGCTGTGTGCTGCATGACAATGTCATTGATCGCATCGAAGACCACCATCATGTGCTGCGGCAACTCGCCGAGTGTCACAAGCCGGGGGAACTCCAATCTTCAGCTGACCAAGGGGGCCAGACATCCGCACTTTCGACTTTGCCAAGAATCTAATGGTTGTTCGGACTTTAGTGAGTGAGGTCGAAGGCGGACCTCAAGGTTCAAAGGTAATCAACTCCCGGAAAACGTAACCGCCCGGTTGTTACCGCGGATCAGTTCATTGGCGTCCAGTTCCATGGAAGCAGTTCGTTGAGCGGGTTGATCATGTGATCGCGGATGCGGTCGAGGATGTCGGCCAGCCAGGCTTGCGGATCGAGGCCGTTCATCTTGGCTGTCCCGACAAGGGTCATCGCCCGGGACAGCGTTTCGCCACCGCTGTCGGAGCCTGCGAAAAGCCAGTTCTTCCGCCCGATGCCGCTCGGGCGCATGACGCGCTCGGCGGTTTTCTCGAAGGCGCGCTTGAGGCGGCGGAACATGCCTACACCGTCCTTAAGACGGGTCAAGGGCGCTCAGAGACGCGCTTGTAACTGCATCTGCGTTCAGGCTGTCGCTGGGGAACCTGAAGGAGCGTTTTCTTTTTTGGGCGGCTTGATCCGGAAGAACAGTGCATAAAATACCGGCACCGCAACCAGCGTCAGGATCGAGGCGAACGCGAGGCCACCCATGATCGTCACGGCCATCGATGCGAAGAAGGCGTCTGGTAAGAGCGGAATCATACCGAAAATCGTTGTGCCTGCAGCCAGCACGACAGGCCTCAAACGGCTGACCGAGCCATCGATCACCGCCCTATAGTCCTCGACACCTTGGGCGCGCTGCTGATCGATTTCTTCCACCAGCACAATGGCATTCTTCATCAGCATCCCGGAAAGGGACAGGAAGCCGAGAAGCGCCGTGAACGTGAACGGGAGCCCCGTGAACAGCAGACCGAGAACCATGCCTGTGACCGACATGGGTACGACGAGCCACAATATCACCGGCTGGCGCACTTTGTTGAACATCAGGATCGAGATCGTCAGCATCACAATGAGGCTGATCGGAAGCTGCTTGCCGAGACTTTCGTTGGCCATTTGCTGGCTTTCGTATTCGCCACCCCACTCCATCGAATAGCCGTCGGGGAGCCGCATCGCTTCGATCTCGTCGCGCACGCTGTTGAAGGCCTCGTTCGCAGTCAGATCCGGTCGCGCGCCGCCAAGAGCGGTGATCGTTCGCGCTCGGTCGCGCCGGTGGATCAGCGCCTCGACGAGACGGGGCTCGAAGCTGGAGACGAGGTTGGCCATCGGCACATAGCCATTTGCACCTGGCGACCAGACGGAGAGATCGCGCAAACGATCCAGCCCGTCGCGCTCGACCTCGGGAAGCCGCAGATACATCGGGATTTCGGCATCGCCCTCGCGCAGGGTGCCCACCCGCAGGCCCGAGGTGCCGTATTGCACGGTGTCGGAAATCGATCCGCGAGTCGCACCGGCCAACCGCATGCGAGCCTCGTCGACGATGGGTTCGACGAGAATTTCGCGCTGCCGCCAGTCTGTGCGCGGGTTTGTGATCGTGCCGGCCTCGTCGTAGATCGCAAGCGCGTCATCCGATAGCTGCCGGAGGACCACCGGATCGGGTCCGGAGAACCGCACGGCGACATCGGCCCCGGAAGGCGGACCGAAGACGATCTCCTCGACGCGGATAAGAGCATTGGGGAATTGCGTCGGCAGTTCGCGATTGAGACGCGCCGCAACATCGGGGATGAGTGTGGCATCGGTCGCACGTACGATCAGCTGACCGTAGCTCGAATCGGCCTGCTCAGGGTTGTAGGTCAGCATGAAGCGGCTGGCCCCTCGCCCCACAAGCGTCGTCACGTCCGTCACGATCCCCTCGCCTAAGATGATCTCCTCGAGCCGGGCCATTTCTTTATTCGAGACTCGAATGTCCGTGCCTTGCGGCATCTGGAATTCGACGTAGAATATCGGGGTGTTCGACGCCGGAAAAAAAGCCTGCTTGACCTGGCCGAAGGCCATGACCGACCAGACCGTGATTCCGACGATCGTCAGGACGACGAGCACGCGAGCGCGCAGCGCCATCCAGAGGAAACCGCGATAGGCCGAATAGATGAAGCCACCATAGGGGTCCTTGGAGGTGTCTTTCGGTGCCTTCAGAAGGAGCTTACCCAAATAGGGCGTGACGGTCACGGCGAGTATCCAGCTCATCAGCAGCGAAATCGCGATTACCGCGAAAAGCGAGAACAGGAACTCGCCGGTGGCATCTGGCGATAGTCCAATTCCAGAGAACGCCATTATCCCGATCACGGTGGCCCCGAGCAGGGGAAACGCTGTCGCGGTCTCGGTATCGGCGGCGGCGTCTTCGGCGGACTTGCCCCGTGCCATGCCAATCAGCATGCCTTCGGCGATCACGATGGCGTTGTCGACCAGCATACCCATAGCGATGATCAGTGCCCCAAGACTAATCCGTTCCATCTCGATGCCGAAAACAGACATGAAGAAGAGCGTCGAGAGCACCGTGAGGCCCAGTGTCGCGCCCACGACGAGACCCGCGCGCCACCCCATGGTCAGCATCAGCGCCCCGATCACGATGGCCACGGATTGACCGAGGCTGACAAGAAAGCTCGAGACCGCTTCGTCGACGACCTTGTGCTGTTCATAGATCGGTACGATCTCGACGCCGTCCGGCAATTCGGTCTTCACTTGGTCCAGCCGTGCCTCGACCGATCTGCCGACCTCGACCACGTTGCGGTCCACGAGCGCCGAGACCCCAAGAGTGAAAGCTCGCGTGCCATTGTGACGCACGATCTGGCTCGGCCGCTCCGTCTCCTCTCGGACCACGCGGGCGATGTCGTAGAGCGCAATCTGCCCGACTTCTCCAGGAGAGCCGAGCCGCAGCGCCTCTATGCCCGCGACGCTGACATAACCCGGCGGAACGGACACACCCAGCCGCGACAGCCCCTCGCTGATCTCGCCGTTGGAGAAAACCTGGTTTTCGTCAGCGATGATACCGAGGATCTGGTCCGGCGGCAGCCCCAGTTCGGTCAGTCGCGCCGAAGGGACCGAGATGATGATCTCCTCCTCCGCCAGCCCCTGAACCTCGACCTTGGCCACGCCGTCGACGGTGACAAGTCCGCGACGCAATTTGGTCGCGAGTTCACGCTGGGCCGTGGGGCTCAACCCATCGGCCGTCACCGCATAGAACATGCCATAGACGTCGCCGAAATCGTCGTTGATAATCGGAGCTTGCGCACCAGCGGGGAGCTCTCCTTCGATGTCGCGGATACGGCGGCGCATCTCGTCCCAGACCTGCGGGATCTCGTCGGGCCCATAGGTCATCTCGATCTCGACCGTGATCTGGGCCATGCCCGGCATGGATTTCGATTCCACCCGGTCGAGCTGCTTCATCTGTTGGAGTGCGCTCTCCACGACATCGGCGACTTCCTCTTCCACTTCCATCGCGGTCGCGCCCGGATAGGGCACGAAAACGAGCGACGTCTTGAGCGTGAAACTCGGGTCTTCGAGGCGTCCGACCGTGTTCAGTCCCCACAAGCCGCCGAGAAGGCAAAAGACAATTGCCAGCCAAACGGCGACCGGACGTCGGATGCTTGCGCGTGAAATGCTCTTTGTCATGGTTTCGACTTGTCCGGTCCAGGGGTGTTCAGAGGCCGCGAACCGCGACCGGTTCGTTTTCCTTCAGGCGCCACCAACCGCCTGACACCACCAGTTCATCCCCGGCGAGTCCCTCAAGCACGACGATTTCATTGTCGTTGGGTAGCCCCAGCCGGATTGTCTTTCGGTATACCCGGCCGGAGTCTTTGTCGTAGAGCCAGACGGACGGCTCGCTCCGGCTCGTCGTGTCGATCGCCGAGACGGGAACCACTACCGACCGCGATTGCGCACCCTCCGCGGCGGCGGAGACGCGCACATTCGCCGTCATTCCGGGCAGCAAGCGCGGGTCGATGGCGCCCTCGATTGCAAACTCGACGTCATAGGTTTGGGCTGTGGGGTCCGCATCGGTCACGAACGTCCGCAGATAGAGAGTTGCGTCATATCCCGGCACGGCAGGGAAAGTCGCGGTTACCCTGAACGCATCGGGCTGGGCGCGTGCCATCGCGGCGAGTTCCTCGGGCAGCGAAATCCGGACCCGCATCTCGCTGATGTCCTGCAACCTGGCAATCGGAGCCGCAGGGGTTACGTTCGAAAACTCCTCCAGAAAGATGCGCGCGACAATGGCGTCGAAGGGCGCCGCGACCGTGGCTTGAGCCAGACGACGCTCCGCTTCCCGGAGGGCGACTTCCGCCTGAGCAAGCTGCGCGCGGGTCGTTTCGAGACGGGCGTCGGTCGCCACCCCCCTCTCGGTCAGACTCAACGCACGATCGTATTCGGATTTTGCGAGGTCGAAAGAGGCCTGTGCCCGGTCCAAGGCCAAGTCGAAATCGACCGGGTCGAGCGCAGCGATCAAATCGCCTTTCGCAACCCGAGTCCCAGCATCTACCGCGAGGTCGGAAAGCTGACCCGAAACCTGAAAGGCAATATCCACGGTCCGGGCGGGCTCCACACGACCTGCCAAGCTGCGCTCCCTATCACTATCGCGAAGCTCAGCGCGCGAAACTTCGACCGTGACCGGCTGGGCCATATCTTGCTCGGCGCTTCCTTGCGCATCGGCACCGGAAACCTCATCCGTAGTCTGCGCGAAGACCTTGGATGCGATGTCCGGGCTGAATTGCACGAGAAGGACAATGGCAAGCAGGAAGACGACCAATCCGGCGGCGCCTCCTCGGAAGTATCTGGTTCTATTCGAGCTCATCGATCATGTCCTTCAATCTGTCGATGACGGCGTCTTGCTGATCGGCATCACCATCCGCGAGGCGAAGGAGCCTCTGGAAACGAAGACCCTGGATTGCCAAAAAGAGAACCATCGCCGCAGTGTCGTCCTGCGAGTCCGAACGGATGCGCTCGACATCATGGGACAGCTCTCTTCTCAGCGGGTCCAGAAGATTCGGATCCGACGCCGAAACCGCGAGAATAGCCATCGAAAGGTCATCATCGGTGCTTCTGGCTTGCAGGACTGTCTCCAGATGACCGCGCAGGGTGCGGGAACTGTGTCCTTCCGGGACCGACGCCAGACGTTTGCGGTGCTCCGCGAGCATTTCGTCGAGCAGCCCGGCCAGAAGCGCCTTCTTGGTGGGGAAGTTGTACAAAACGCCACCCTTGCTGAGGCCGGATTTCCGAGCGACGGCGTCGATCGTGATCTTTCCCGCGCCTTCCCGCAGCGCAATCGCCCGCGCAGCGCCAAGAATCTTCGGCGAGGCGTTCTTCGGTTGCTTTTCCACTTGTGCAGTCACCCTGTACCGTCCGGTCGGTTAAGTCATTGGGTGAGCTAATGCGCTGCCCCGTATTTGGCAAGCGAGCTCAATCTGAAAATTTGTCTCTGTGGCCGCTACCGTAGAGTCGCAGGAATGCAGCGACCGCTTCGCCTGCATGTTTCTCGCGGTGGACTGGTCGTTTCACTGCGAGAAGGCGCGGCATAAGTAGCCCCGAAACGCAAAGGTGTATGAAGTGATCTGACGCGCGCCGGGCGTCATCGACATCGAGCGCGCCTTCGCGCGTAAGGCGCTCCAGAACCTGCCCGACGAGTTCGCGGGCCGGTTTCGGGCCTGCGCGAAAATACACCTCACCCACTTCGGGAAGCGCCTCGGAGGCGCCAATGCACGTTCGCAGGAGACGGATGTAGGTGTCGTCCAAGGTGAGGTCGACCATGCGCAGGGCGAGTTCTTCCAACTGGGCGCGCGGCTCCAAAGACGCGATCAAGGGCCGGAGGATTTCGTCCGCAAGCCGACCGCATTCGGATTCAACCACGCTCAGGAACAGTTGCTCCTTGGTCGGGTAATACGAATACATGGTTGCCTTCGAAACTTTTCCTTCAGCGGCAATCGCATCGACCGTGGCTCCTTCGTAACCGCATCGGAAGAAAACCTTGCGCGCACCAATCATGACGTCGGCCATTTTTCTCACGGGCATCTCGTTCTCTCTATCCGAGGCAGAACTAGGCGGTTACAAGCTTTACTGTACCGTCTAGTAAGTATAGTGGATAGAAGTTGATTTAGCAGCAAATCGTAAAGCTGTGCGGATCTACCCGACCAAGCGCCGCCTGGCGCGGCTTTGTCTAGCGCCGTTTTCAATTCGTCATGAACTTCGGGTCGGAGTCCGCCTGAGTTGTTCTCGGGCGCGGGATTATCCCGCTAACTGGAGGGGCACCGTCATTCCGCCGCGCTCGCGGTCCCGACAAAGGCACCCTCGGCCTCCCAGCGGCGTGCGATCGAGCCAAGCCTGTCCAGCACGCCGCGCAGTTCCGCGCCGCGCTCAGTCAGCCCGTATGTGACAGCGGGTGGGATGGTCATGGCCTGCTCGCGCCATACAACGCCAGCATGTTCCAGCATTCTTAGCCTCTCGGTCAGGACGCGAGTGGAAATTCCGGGCACCAAACGCTTGAGCGCGCCGAAACGCTGCGGTCCCTGCTCGGACAGAACCCAGAGTATATAGATCGTCCAAGGGCCTGTGATGACACGCAGAAGCGCCTCCATCGGGCATGAGGGGGGCTGGACTCTCTTCATCGTGGATAATCCTCGCGGTCCAGGTAAGATAGTTACTTTTAAGTGCCTACTTTCAAGAACGAAGCCAGACACCTAAAGATACTTAAAGCGGAAACAGCGGCTGAACAAGCCCTTGCAAACAAGGAGTATGGTGATGAGTGACAACGTGGCGAAGTATGTCTACTGGATCGCGACCGGCCTTGTGGCGCTGGTCTACCTGGGTGCGGCGACTTTCTACATCTCATCCCACGACATGGTCGCGGGCATGTATCGCGAGGTGTTGGGCTATCCCACATACATCATCTGGCCACTCGCGATTTTGAAGATCGTCGGCGCGGTGGTGATTCTCTGGCGCCCTTCGGCGATGCTGGCGGACTGGGCTTACGCGGCGATGTTCTGGCATCTGGTGCTGGCCTTCGGGGCGCATGTGGGCGCGGGTGATCCGGGCTGGCCACCGGCCCTGGCGACCTGGGTGCTCCTGATCGCCTCGTGGATGACTGCCAATCGCGTGCGTGCGGTCAAGTCGGCGTATGCGCCCGCGTTTCCGACAGCGGCGAATTGATCCGATGCGGAGTTGCCACGACGCTGGCCATCCACCCTCGGACTTGGGGCTCAAAGGGACGACAGAATGACCGAAAGGCAGCCGACAGTGTTTGTTACCCATGGAGGCGGCCCTTGCTTCTTCATGGACTGGAACCCGCCTGACACCTGGGACAGGCACCGCAGATTCCTTGAGGCTTTGCCTGCGAGCCTGCCGGCAAAGCCCAAGGCGCTTCTCGTGATCTCAGGCCATTGGGAGGAACGGGTGTTTACCGTGCAGACCAACCCCGCGCCGCCGCTGCTGTTCGACTATCAGGGGTTTCCCCCCCATACCTATCAGCTGACCTGGCCCGCGCCAGGCGATCCTACGCTGGCGGCCCGTGCAAGCGAGCTATTGAACGGCGCGGGGTTTGAAACCCGGGCCGACGCTGCGCGTGGCTTCGATCATGGGGTGTTCGTTCCGCTAAAGGTCGCTTTTCCTGAGGCCGACATCCCCACCGTCCAATTGAGCCTGCGCGACGATCTCGACGCTGAGGCGCATCTTGCTGCCGGTCGCGCGTTGGCGCCCTTGCGCGATGAAGGTGTGCTAATCATCGGGTCCGGCAACACCTATCACAACATGGGTAAAATGATTCGGGCGATGAGGGGCGGACCCGATGGCCCGGTGAACGGCGGCGACTTTGACCGATGGCTCACGGGTGCGGTGACCCATGAAGACCCCGGGGCGCGCCGCGCCATGCTGGCTGCTTGGGATCGGGCACCCGGCGCACGTGACGCCAATCCGCGCGAGGAACATCTAATTCCATTGCACGTCGTGGCCGGCGCCGCGCTTGCGGATCGGGGGAAAAAGACCCTCGAGGATCATGTATTGGGCGCGGTCGAAAGCGCGTTCAGATTTGGATAGGACCAGATATGTGCTTCGAACTTCCCTTGCGGCAGGGTCCGCGCCCCGAAACCACCGAGTGCGCCCCGCACGAGCAAGTGTCGCAGAACTCTTCGACCGAGATTCACGCGTTGTTCAAGGAGAAGGCCTTCGTCCTGCCCTTTGTCGAGCGTTGCCGATCGGGTATCTCGGTCCCCGGTGCCGAGGCATTGGTCCTGCCTCGGGAACATGCCTGCGGCCCGCGCGAAGCCTTCATGATCGGGCGGGAATTTGCCCATGTGCATCCCGCCTATGACGGTTCGTCGCACATGATGCTGCCGCTGGCGGCGGTCGAGGAACTCATCGCAAAAGGCTGGGGCGAACCGCACCCGATGGCGTCGACCGGATATATCCCGGCCAATGCGGTCATGGCCTTTGCGCCGCGCGATGAGGCAGAGATCGATGTGATGATCAAAATCCTGACCACAAGCTGGGGTTTCGCGCGCGGCAAGCTGGCGAATCCCGCCCCCATCCAAATCCACGATTGATCGCAAGCGCGCTTGCAGAAGTACCAAGACAGGAGAAATATCATGTCCAACATCCAGAGCGGCCCCTTCATTGTGACAGGCGCGTCCGGCCAACTTGGCCGGCAGGTGGTCGATCTGCTGGTTCAGGCAGGTGCCGGTCCGGTCATCGCGATCTCGCGCACCCCCGACAAGCTTGCCGATCTGGCGGGAAAAAAAGTCGAGGCGCGCGAGGGCGATTTCAACGACCCGGCTTCTCTTGAAGCAGCCTTCGCGGGCGGCAAGCGTCTTCTCGTCATTTCGACCGACGATCTGGAGCCGGGCAAGCGGCTCGCAGCTCATTCCAACGCGATTGCTGCGGCCAAGACGGTAGGTATCGACCACATCGTCTATACCTCCTTCGCAGGCCCGGTCGCGGAAAGTCCGATCGGATTCGCTCAAGACCACGAAGGGACCGAGAAGCTGATCACGGAAAGTGGGGCGGATCATACGATCCTGCGCAACAATATGTACACCGACTTTCTGTTGATGGGCGGCCAGCAGAGCGTCGCCATGGGCACGCATTTCGCCGCTGCGGCAGATGGCAAGACCGGGTATGTGACGCGGGCGGATTGCGCCCGTGCCGCAGCCGCGGCGCTTATGAAAGCTACGGGAAGGGAGACCCTCGATATCACCGGGCCGGAGACGGTCAGCCAGGCCGAAGTCGCGGCGATCTTGTCCGAAATTGCGGGTAAGGAAATCCCCTATGTCGCCCTGCCCACCGAGGATCTGGTGCAGGCGATGATCGCAAATGGAATACCGGAGTTCATGGCGAGGGTCTTTGCCTCCTTCGACGAAGCAATCGCGCAGGGCTATCTCGATGTGGCCAGCGGCGATCTCGAATCGCTCACCGGCAAGCCCGGACAATCGGTGGCCGATTTCCTGGCCGCTAACCGCGCGGCGCTTCTTCAGGCGCCGCAGGAACAATAATGCTGGAGAATGTCATGAGGCTTTACAACGCGAACTTCTCACCGAATGCGCTGCGTGTGCGGGCGGTGGCGCACGAACTGGGCGTGGAACTCGAAATGGTCGAGGTCGACATCCGTGCCGGGGACAACCGTGCGGCGGAATTTCTTGCCCGCAATCCCAATGCAAAGGTGCCTGTTTTGGAGGACGGGAATTTCGTGCTCTGGGAATCCCGGGCGATCTGTGCCTATCTGGCCGGGATCCGGCCCGAGGCGGGGCTCTATCCTGATGGCCTCAAGGCGCGGACCCTCGTCGATCAGTGGGCCTGGTGGCAAGCCATCCACCTTGGCCCGGCGATGCAGAAGTTGTCCTTTGAGCTGTTCCTCAAAGAGAAGTTCGGCATGGGCGATCCTGATCCGACTGTGGTCGAAGCGGAACGGAAAGCGACCGACCAGTTCCTTGCCGTTTTGGAAACCGGACTCGACGGTAAGGATTGGATCGCAGGCGCACTCAGCCTTGCCGACTTCTATCTGGCAACCACATTCATGTATCGCGACCAAGCGGGGATTTCGCTGGACGAATTCCCCAGAGTTGCGGGCTGGATCGGCCGGCTTGAAGCGCGTGACAGCTGGCAGAAGGCCATAGCACCGCTTCTTAAGCTCTTCGCCTGATATCGCGTTGCCCTTAAATCTGAGACGAGATGCGATTGACGGCAGTCTTTGCCCTTAATTGCGAGATTCGGCTGTCATGGGGCCTTTGCTTCTCGCGCGCCTTTGCGCGATTTGATCTACCGCGGCAAGCAGACGTGGCTCCTTCCCGAAGGCGCGCAAAAGAGCAACCTTTGCATAGTCGTCGATGCCGGAGCTTGAGATGGCCGCTTTGATCAGTGGACGAGATTGGGCTGCATCAATGGCAGCAAGGCAGAACAGCCTCACTTCCGGTTTGTGGCTCTGAAGAGCAAACAACGGCCCCCCGTGGCAGCCCTTAAGTGACATGGCAAAGGTGACCGCGCGCATTGCGCGCCGAAGTTGCTTGGGGCTGCGTGATCGCGCGGCGCACTCAAGCATCCCTGCCCCGCGGCGTGCTCGGTAGATCAGTTTGTCGGGTATTTGTTCGTCACCTGTTTTGCCAAGGGTCTGCACAAGTCTCGTTCCGCAAACCCGACAGTCGAATGCCCAGGCCCGCCTCCAATGCCTGAGCGAAAGGCCCTTTCGGGAGCATTGCAGACAATGCTGGAATGGCATCTGGGCCGTCAGCGAGGCTTCGCGTGGCGTCATGGCCGGAAAGACCAAAGCCTGTAAAACATCTGGGGCGACCCGTGCGGCGTTGGCTATCTTCTCCGCCGTTGCCGCGTCGATGCTGAAGTCCAAGGCGGTGCCATGCGTGGTATAGATTTCGATATGAGCCAGCAGTTCGGTGTCATCACAGTAGTTGGCCGCAGCCAGCCGGGACAGCCAACCTGACAGCAACTCGTCTGGCAGCGGCGCGACAGTCTTGGGCAGCGAACGCGGCTTCACAGCCCGGACATCTCGAGCCGCCGATGGGCCTTCGCATGGCGCGACCAAACCGGGGTCCATTTTGCGATTGCGTCATCGGTGATGCATTCATCACCTGTGACAATGGCGTCGATGGAAAGATCCTTGATCAGCGCGAAGATACGCGAGGTCACCCCACCTGTAAGCGCCAGTATCTGCTTGAGCGACTTGACCTTCAGATTGGATTTCTTCTCGAGGGGCATTGCCGCGATGAGTGTCTGGATCATGTCCGAGAACTCGGCATCGTCGCGCCAGTTCGGCAGGTGATGTTCATCCAACCGCCTGGCAAGCTGGATATCACCACGGATGGCATCGACGGCTTCGCTGACCCCGAGGCAGACCAGCGACACCTCGAGTTCATTGCTGAGATACCGCAGAACATTAAGAAAGCGGCGCTGTTCGCGGTGGGTCCCGGCCAAGAGGTTGTGAACCTCATCGATCATGATCATCCGTAGGCCAAGGTCGCGCAGGAGCGCGATGACGCGGACTTCGAGGGAAGCCACATTTTGAGCGCGGGCGCTCAGTGCCGTCGCCGGGGCGCCGACGGCGGCCAGGATGTGCAGGTAAGACCGCCGTTCGTCAGGTGCGGGCGGCGCTTGCAACAGCAGAAGCGGTGTGCGGGTGATGCCCGACGCCGGATCGTATTCCGGTGCGTACTTGCGCGACAGGTTTCGGGCGATCATCGTCTTTCCGATCCCGGAGGCACCATGTACAAGAAGCCCAGGCATACGGGTTTGCCGTGGCGCTTCGATCATGCCCTGCAAGCGGTCCAACACCTGTTCGGCCCGTGGAAAGCCGATCCAGATATCCGATTGAATGAGGGCGATCCGACCGTCTTCCTCAGTTGTCCCTGCCCTCAATTCACCATCTCTCCACCTTGAACAACGGGCGCGATGTATCACCCGTATCGATCGCGCGCAGCCCTTCGGTTGACGAGACGGCCGAGTTGGCACCCTCCAATGTCCCTTTTCTTTCACGGGACCTGCGTTCGGCCTTCGTCAGGCCCCGGCTTTCTGCTTCGATCTGGCGTTGCTGTCGGATCAACTCAGCCAGAACCAGCTCATTGGACCCGGACTTGCCAAGGGCACGAGCCTTCCTCATGGCTTCGCGGTATTCCCAGAGGGTCACTGGCGGAATTTCCAGGTTTCTGTACCGCGCCTCAACATACCGGCCATCGTCCAGTTCGACCCAGATCATTGAGATATCACGAGGATCGTAGCGAACGACCACCTTTCCATCCCCGCGCCCGATGTGGCGTGCAAGGGCATCGGACCAGTATCTTATCTGGAACAGATGGATGCCGTCACGCCGGATCTTGCGCAGTTCGCTTGGCAGGAAGCTCACCCGAAAGGCTTCTATTTCAAAGGGAATGTCGCCCATCATTTGCTCTGAGAGCGCCTCCCATTTGGCAACAGGGGTACAGCCAAGACTTGAATGAATGCTGTTGTTGTATCGGCAGATTTCCAAAGCAAACCAACGATTGAACTCGCTCAAGGTCATCGTGGCCATGCCTTCGGCATCATAGTCGCCCTTGGTCGCGACGGAGGATTGCGTTGTTCCCGGCAACAGGTGAACGGCCCCCATCATCGTCCCGATCAACCGTTCGATGTGACCTCCGAAGTGAGGACTTCCCGGCGGCCGATAGACCAGATTTATCCCCCATTCCGCGCATGCCGACCGAAAGGCCCGCGACCGGAAATCGCGGCCATTGTCGGCGTGGAGGCTGAGCGGTTTGCCCTGTGCGGGCCAAGGAATATTGCACTCCAATTCCGTCAGAAGTTCTGCCTTGGGGGCAACCGCATGTGTCAGGCAAAGCGCCACTGACAGTCGCGAAGGCGCCTCGAGAGAAGTGTAGTATCCGGTTACCATCCGCGTTGCGATGTCGATCGCCAGCGTGACCCAAGGCCGCCCAATTGGTTGGCGTTCAAAGCTGTCGACAAGAATGATGTCCGCCGGCGTATGATCAATTTGGACGATCTCCAGTGGCACACTGGCCTTGTTCTCACCTGTGACCGGCGCAAATTTCTGGCGGGCCACCTTTGCGCCCTCTCGTGCCTTCGCAACCTCGCGGGCATCCATCGCATCCAGACGACGCTGAACTGTCCGACGCGTCGGCGGTTGCAAGCCCTGTTGCCAGCACGCGCTGCGGATTTCTGTCACGACGCGCGACAGGCTCGAACGCTCCCGGCGCAAGAAATAGCGGCGAAGGTGCTCTTCGATCACCGCTTCGACCTTGCTGGATATCAAGGCTGTACCGACTGGACGGCCCCGTTTCCGCGGAGCCAGGGCACTGGTGCGTCCACCTTCTTCGACCAGCCGCTTTATCCAGCGCCAGACCGTCGCCCTGCTGACACCAAGCTCCCAAACGGCGTCATTGATGCCACGTTCCAGACTGCCAGTACCTTTCAGATATGCCTGAACAAGCGGACGCAGCACAACGGCCCTGCGCGCCTCTTCAGCACCAACGGCAACGGAGTCTTCGCCATCACTATCCATCGATACTTGCCGCACATGTCTGTGAACCCTGTCTCAGATTTAAGGGCAAAAATATCGGAATTAAAGGCAAAATCTCATATTTAAGGGCAAAGCATAGCCGTTGATTGCGTTGGATTCCTCATCTCAAAATTAAGGGCTACGCGACACCCGGCTTGATGCTGGAACCATCGCCTATATTCTGGATCACGGCGAAGCGAAGGTGCTGCTGGTCGATGCCGAATTGTCGGCTATGGCTGCCGAAGCTGTCGCCCAGTCAGGCCAAGATCTGCTGGTCGTGGATATCGAAGATACTCAGGGGCCGGGCGGCGTGCGGATCGGCACATTGACCTATGACGAATTACTGGCCGAGGGTGACCCAGACTTTGCCTATGCCTTGCCCGAAGATGAATGGGATGCGCTGGCGCTGAACTATACCTCGGGCACCACAGGGCGGCCCAAGGGCGTGGTCTATTCCCATCGCGGGGCCTGGACCAATGCGGTCAACAATGTAGTCACCTGGGAAATGCCGCATAATCCTGTTTATCTGTGGACGTTGCCGCTGTTTCACTGCAACGGCTGGTGCTTTCCTTGGACAATCACCATGCTGGCCGGCACCCACGTATTCATGCGCGCGCCGCGTGCCGATGCCATTTACGACGCCTTCGCAGATCATAGCGTGACGCATCTGTGTGGTGCCCCCATCATCATGTCGATGATCACCGGGGCCTCGGAAAAACGGGCGTTTTCCCAGAAAATAAAAATGATGACTGCCGCCGCGCCGCGCCCCGCGAGCGTGATCAAGGGCATGGAAGCGATGGGGATCTCCATTACACATGTGTACGGACTGACCGAAGTGTATGGCCCTGCGGTGGTGTGCGCCGAAAAGCCCAGCTGGGCGGCGCTTCCCCCCGGTGAACAGGCCGAATTAAAAGCCCGACAGGGCGTGGCCTATGAGCTTGAGGAAGACGTACTGGTGCTGGACCCCGAGACCGGCACACCCGTCCCGTGGGATGGCGAGACCCTGGGCGAAATCGTGTTTCGCGGCAATATCGTCATGAAAGGATACCTGAAAGCACCCGAAGAAACGGCAAAGGCCTTCAAGGACGGCTGGTTCTGGTCCGGCGATATTGCGGTGCAGCATGCCGATGGCTATATTGAGATCCGCGACCGGTCCAAGGACATCATCATCTCGGGCGGAGAGAACATCTCCTCCATCGAGGTGGAAAAAGCGCTCTATTTACATCCTGCGGTCGGCCTTGTCGCCGTTGTGGCAATGCCCGATGAAAAATGGGGCGAAGTGCCCTGTGCCTTTGTCGAACTTTCAGGTGAGGCGACCGAAGAAGAGCTGTTGGCCCATGCCAAGGCAAATCTTGCCGGTTACATGCGCCCCAAACAGGTTATTTTCGGTGAGTTACCGAAAACCACAACCGGAAAAATCCGCAAGAACGAGTTGCGCGATCTGATCCGCACGAAACGCTGACCCCCTATCGTAAACTGGAAAACTCTCATGAGCACGAACCACGAACTCAGCTTTGCCAATTTCAGCTTTGGCACTCAGGTCCGAAAATCGCCTTACTCTGACGCGGCATTGCGTTGGGGGGCCAAGGGGTTTTCGGTCTATAACCACATGTATATTCCTCGCGATTTCGGGAGCCACGCACAGAATTTCTGGAACCTCGTCGAACAGGCGATCCTATGCGACGTGTCGGTCGAACGCCAGGTTGAGATCAAGGGGCCAGATGCCGCAAAATTTACCCAGTACCTGTGCGCGCGCGATCTTTCGACCTGCAAGGTCGGGCAATGCAAATATGTGTTGATCACCGATCAGGACGGCGGGATCATCAATGATCCGGTCCTTCTAAAACTGGCGGAGGACCATTTCTGGCTTTCCATCGCAGACAGCGATGTCATTCTTTGGGCGCGCGGGGTTGCCGTAAATGCCGGTATGGACGTCGAAATCTCCGAACCCGATGTATCGCCGCTTCAGCTTCAGGGGCCCAAATCCCGGGATATCCTGAAGGCGTGCTTTGGCGAGGCGCCGACTGAACTGAAATATTACCATTTCATGGAATATGACTGGCACGGCGTACCGCTGGTCATTTCGCGCACGGGCTGGTCCAGCGAGTTGGGCTACGAGATCTTCCTGCGTGACGGGTCCGCTGGTAATCGTCTTTGGGAATACATCATGGACATTGGCACACCGATGGGACTCAAGCCCGGCCACACGTCCAGCATTCGCCGAATCGAAGCGGGCATGTTGTCCTATCACGCCGACATGAACCTCGCCAACAACCCGTTAGAGCTCAACCTCGACCGCTTGGTCAGCCTCGATATGGAAGCTGATTTCATCGGCAAGAATGCAGTTAGAAGGATCAAGGAAAATGGCGTCAAACAGCGTCTGGTCGGCATGGAGATCGACGGCGATCCGTTCGTTGGCACCAACGATTTCTTCTGGCCACTGATGAAGGATGGTGCCCAGATTGGCACGGTCACCTCGGCGGTCTATTCGCCGCGTCTGAAGAAGAATATCGCGCTTGCCATGCTGAAGGTCGAGCATGCCGACATCGGGACCGAGCTTGTCGTGGACAAGCTGGGCGAAACACGAAGTGGTGTTGTAGTACCGATCCCGTTCTATGACCCGAAAAAGGCACTTGCTGCAAAAAGCTAGTCAATAGCGCGGCACAGGATAGGCGTGCTGTGCCGCATGCGTACCAGATAGTTTTTGGTTCGCGGCTCGTTAATCCACAGTTTCAAAAATACCGCGCTACGCACGAATGGCATGAAACGACGCAGCCTGTGACCTCCGTCTCTGATAAATGCTGCACCCTACGCGAATGTCTGATTTCCCCGTAAGGCCGGGTTGGCGCGAGGCTAGTAAATTACCTAGATAATGATCCGCCACATTCGATATCGCCCCTGCCCTGTTACTTCGCGGATCAAACCGCGTGCCTCCATCCATGCCAGATTGCGCTGAACGGCGGCACGGCTAGCTCCGGTCATGGTCTCAGCCGTTGGGGCGGAGACCAAGGGCCACTGGGAAAAAGTATTTCGCAAGGCGCTCGGCGTGCGGCCAGACAATCGCGCCATGACTTTTTCTGCTCGCCCGGTCCACGCTTCAATATCGTCAAGAGTTCGCATCGCCGTTAGTGTCGCGCTTTCCATGCCCTCCAACCAGCGGGCCAGACGTTCGGGTGGCAAGCCCGAGCCACGCAGCCCCCTTGCCCCGCCCATGGCAATCGGCGCGAAGATGGCGCCGGTGTCATCGCTTGCCGCGATCCTGGACGCGGTGACGGCGGCTTCCATGTGGTCGCCGTGCTGCCCGAGGCCCGCCAGACTCCAGAGATTAAAGCTCATGCACGCCCGAGTGATGGGGTGGAGATCGGCTGCGGCTGTCATTACGTCCAGCCATCCGCCCGCGCGATCTTTGAGACGCTCGGCACTGTCTTCGATGTTCTCGGGGTCGCGGCGATTCAGGAAGGCGGCCAAGTCAGCCTCCGGCCCGGGACCGCCTGTCAGGCGTCGAACAGCCCATCCAACTTTTGCCAGGGCATTTGGGTCATCCTGTGCACCTGACAGCCGCATCGATATCCAGAGCGCCAGACGATCAGAACTCACCCGATCCCCGTTGAGCCAGCTAAGATCCGCCGCCTCGATCAGAGCGAGGCGATGCCGCCAGCCTTCCGGCCCACGCAGCAGCCGGTCATCCAGCGCTCCCAGGCGTCCAGCGACCCGTGCCAGTCGCGCAGCGTGAACGCCTTCTGCCTTTGCCCAGTCTTCGATGACAGCAGTGTCGGGCGGTTCGGCACGTGGCCCGGGAGGCAAATCATCTGGTTCTTCATCGAGTGGTCCCGGCAGAAACCAGAGATCCTCTTCGTGAGCCTCTTCATCCTCCTCGATTGTGTTGAGGGGGTCATCGAAATCATCATTCAAGACGGATGCTTGGGGCTTCATATGTGCAAAATACTGTTCTTTTGCACATTACCCAAGTGATTTTGTGGCGGTTGCCTTTGCTCTTTGTTTAGTATGCGCGCGCGACTGCCAGTGGAACCTCTCAGATCGCGCTCAGCGCAAGGAAACCAAGGGTTTTTTGACGAGCACTACGAGAGAGCACCTGCTTGCATTCGTTTACAAACGGTCGTTTAGTGATGGCACCTTAAACTGCAAACGGCCCCGTTTTCATGCCCCTGATAGGCTACGCCCGCGTATCGACAGAGGATCAGACCCCCCTGCCCCAGTCTGAGGCCCTGCAAACTGCGGGATGCGTCGAAATCCATGAAGAGCACGCCTCAGGCGGCAATCGCGCGCGTCCGGTGCTTGCTCGTGTACTCGAGCGTGTCCAGAGCGGCGACACGCTGGTTGTCGTTCGGATCGACCGGCTGGCGCGGTCTCTCTCACATCTGCTGGAGGTGATCGAACGGCTGGAGGCCAAGGGGGTGTTCTTTCGTTCCATTCAGGACCCGATCGACACCGGATCCCCGCAAGGCAAGTTTACGCTGCAGGTTCTGGGCGCCGCGGCCGAGTTCGAACGCGCTCTGATCCGCGAACGTACCAAGGCGGGGCTGGCGAGCGCCCGTGCCAAGGGCCGGGTCGGCGGGAACCCGGGCCTACGCGCCCGCGATCCAGCGGCGCTACGCAAGGTGCGGCTCGCGCGGCAAGACGGCTACATGGAGCGGCTGAACGAGACGGCTCAAGACTGGGTGCCCCATGTGCGCCGGTTGCGCCCCGACTTGGCCTGGGAAGACGTTGTGCGCATCATCAACGGCCCCCTGCCCGAGGCGCGTCGCTGGACCCAAAGCCGTCTCTTGCGCGCTGTGAAGGCCTATGTCCGCGACGGTTTCCTGCCTACCGAGGTGCTGGCCCGCGCTGGACGTCGCGAAACCGACGATCGCCTGCCTGCGATTGTTGCGGCCATCAAAGGTTCGGACCCGGATATCACGCTACAGGCGATCTGCGACCGGTTGGAAGCCATGCGTGAGCGGACTCCACGGGGACGTACAAGCTGGCAACCGTCATCCGTCAGGATGCTGTTGGAACGGGCGGAGCGACTTGGGTTGCTGGTCAGGCAAATGGATTGACGATGCGCAGCCGATCCTCGACCAGCAATCCGTCGTGCATGTCCTCAGTCCACAAAGTCGTGCACCCAGCGATCAGCGCGGCAGACACGATCATCGCGTCATAGACCGATAACTGGTACTTCTCTGCCAACGCGCGACCGACTTGATGGGTTTGAACCGTTAGGCCCTCGACAGGGCATACGGACGTAATACCCTCAAGAAACGCTCCGGTATCTTCCCAACTGAGCCCAGCTTTCCGTCGGCAATTGACCATCGCTTCGTTCAGGACCTGAACGCTGATCCGGGGTCCCTGCCCCAGAATTTCCTCCGCCCTCTCAGCCTTTGGACCATCGTCGAGCAGATAGAGCACAACATTCGTGTCTGCGAATTCAGCGCTCATGCGCGGCGTCGCGGCTTAGACGCGCGTCCTTGGGCAGTTTTCCGCGAAACCGCCTTAGCCCTTGTAGAACTTCATCGGCGCGAGGTTGGCGTCTCACAAGAATGGTTCCATCGTCCTTTACCAGGTCGACCTGATCGCCTTCCTTTAAGCCGAGTTCCCTCACAAGATCCGCGGGTAGCCGGACGGCAAGGGAGTTTCCCCATTTGGCAACTTGCATCTTGTTCTCTCAGGCATGGATAAACATCCAATAATGTATATCCAGAACTGTCAAAAGGCAAGCTCTGGTGCGCTCAAAGCCATGCTGGAGCCCTCCGACAAGAGTTCTCCCCTGTCCCTTTTCGTGAGATGCGGTGCGTTACACCATGCAGCAGGAAGCCTAACAGCCTTGTGTTCGGTGAGGACTCGCCCACTAGATGTGGAAAAACCTTGCGCGAATCCGACTCTTGCGCCAATAGTCACGGAAACGAGGCAAAAAACGTCAATTTCCGTGAACACGCCAAAGACGCGATGTCTCGGAAGCGAGAGGGCAGATGGATAATACCTTTGTGCATGAGGATCTCAACGCGGTGATCCGCCAGCATTCGGAATGGCTGGCGAACCAGTTGCATTCGCAACGTGAGAGCCTGTTTCCACCCGATGCCGAGAAGACCATGCGCAAATTCACCTCTGGTGAGGCTGCGGCGCTGCTCGGCGTAAACGATTCCTATCTTCGCAAACTCAACTTGGATGGCAAAGGGCCTTCTCCCGAGCTGACCGCCGGCAACCGTCGTCTTTACTCGGCGCAGGATATCCAGGCGCTGCGTGTGCTCCTTGAAAAAACCGCTCGCAAGCCGGGCGATTACGTTCCCGGACGACGAGAAGGTGATCATCTTCAGGTCATCGGCGTGATGAATTTCAAGGGCGGGTCCGGAAAAACAACAACCTCTGCCCATCTCGCCCAACGGCTTGCCCTGCGCGGATATCGTGTGCTGGGCATTGATCTTGACCCACAAGCTTCCTTCACCGCGCTGCACGGCGTTCAGCCGGAATTGGACCTCGAAGATGGCGGCACTCTCTACGATGCGATCCGCTATGAGGACCCGGAGCCGATCCGGTCGGTCATCCGCAATACCTATATCCCCAATTTGGACTTGATCCCCGGCAACCTCGAACTGATGGAGTTCGAGCACGACACCCCGCGCGCGCTGGCGCAGGGCAATGCCGGACTTTTCTTCTTCCGCGTGAAGGAGGCGCTGGCCCAGGTCGATGAAGACTACGACGTGGTCGTCATAGATTGCCCTCCGCAGCTTGGCTTTCTGACCATGTCCGCCCTGTCCGCGGCCACGGGCGTTCTGGTGACCATCCATCCAGAGATGCTCGATGTGATGTCCATGTCGCAATTCCTCCGCATGACAGCCGACCTCATGGACGTGATCGCCGAGAGCGGCGCTGACATGTCTCATGACTGGATGCGCTATGTTTTGACCCGCTACGAGCCGCAGGATGCGCCGCAGAACCGCATCGTGGCTTTCCTGCGAACAATGTACGGCGAAGCCGTGCTGAATTCGCCCATGTTGAAGTCCACAGCCATCTCAGATGCGGGCCTGACCAAGCAGACACTTTATGAAGTGGAACGCAGCGCGTTCACGCGTTCCACCTATGATCGCGCGATTGAGAGCCTGAATACGCTGAATGACGAGATCGCCGACCTAATCCAGAAAACCTGGGGGCGCACATGACCAGTGGCAAGAAGAAGCGCATGTCAATGCTGGACAGTCTCGCGGCAGCTGGGGCCCCCTCCCCTGCCCCTCAGACAGGTGCTGTGACACCGATGATGACCTCGAATCGCGCCCTTCGGTCCGCCCGCGACGCGGTCGATTCCCATCATGTTTGGGAACTGGACCCGGCGAGCATCGAAGACGGGCGTATGGCGGACCGGCTTGACCCGGCCGATGTACTGGATTTGCGCGATGCGATTGAGGCGAACGGTCAGACTGTTCCGATCCTCGTGCGACGTGCGCCGGGTGAAGATGATCGCTACCTTTTGGTCTATGGGCGACGCAGGCTGGAGGCGATCCGTCAGTCCGATAAGGTTACCAAGGTTCGCGCGTTAGTCACCAACCTGGATGACGACAGCGCTCTGCGTGCTCAGATTTCGGAGAACATGGGGCGGCGCGATTTGTCTTTTATTGAAAAGGCCCTGTTCGCAAAGGACCTAGTGTCGTCCGGCTTCGGAAATCAATCTCAGGTTGCAGAAATTCTTACCGTCACGAAGTCGTCCATATCTATGGCGATCGCGATCGCGGACATGGTCGGGCCGGATCTGGTACGCGCCATTGGCGCCGCCCATGGCATTGGCCGACCCCGATGGGAATCCCTTGGTCGGGCCATCGACGAGAATGGTCTGGACCGCGAGGACCTTATCGGGATCGCGAAAGAGGCACGTGAAAATGCCGAGACCTCCATGGTGGTGGATGACGTTGCCTCTACCAATGACCCGTCCATCCAAGCGTTCCTGGCCGTAGAAAAGGCTGTGACCAAGGCGATTAAACCGGCCAAGTCGCCCTCCCCTGCCCCACCTTCCAGCGTCCCGCTGAAGATCGGCGGCAAACGCGGCGGCACGGTCAAACGCACTGCCAAGGGCCTATCGATCGAGTTGGCGGGTGGAGACTTCGCCGATTGGGTCGAGACGCAAGTGCATGACATGATTGAAGACCTTCACGAACGCTGGAAGCAGCGGTCGGAAGACTGAGGAAGAGCAGAAATCAAAGAAGGAGGCACGAAAAGGCAAAAGAAAAGGTCCCGCAAAGCGATCGCTCCACGAGACCCTAACTTGTTTCTAGCACCTTCAAGGTAGTGTCCGGAGCTATTTTCCGCAAGTCCAAAGTGATTCGCGGACCGGGATATTTTTGTCTTTGTGAATGACAAAATGGAATACACGCCCGTAACGCCGTTCCGGCGAACGATAGATGCTGCCATCCTGAAACATCAGGCAGCGACCCAGGAAGACCTGCCCCCAGCCGGCGCCAACAAGTGGGAGGTCCTGAGGGAGCTCGCTGCCGCTCGAGTCGCGTTCGGCTTGTCCGATCGGGATTTGACGGTGCTTCAGGCGCTGGTCAGCTTTCACCAAGCGACAATTCTCGGAGGCAATGACAGCGAATTGATTGTACATCCGTCCAACAAGGCGATTTGCGAGCGCCTGAACGGCATGCCCTGCTCGACGATGCGGCGCCACCTCTCCAACCTTGTGCAGACTGGCTTTGTTGTCCGGCGCGATAGCCCCAATGGGAAGCGCTATGCCCGCCGCTACGGCGACGAAAAGGTTGCGTTTGGGTTCGACCTCTCTCCGCTCGTTCGACGCTTCCCGGAGGTTTGTGAGGCCGCTGAGACCGTCCGGGCCGCAGAAGAGCGGTACAAGCGCCTACGTGCCACTGTGAGCCTCATGCGGCGTGACCTCGCAGGGCTGGCCGAGTACGGGCGCTCACTTCGTCCGGATCAGGGCGTCTGGGACCAATTCTCTGATCTTGCGGCCCTAATGGCCCGAGATCTTCGCAGAAAACTCGAAATGGAAGACCTTAGGCGCATCGAAGACGCTTTGGGGTCAGCTTTAGACCACGCCCGAAGCCTTCTGGATGGCTGTGAAACAGAAAATATGAGCATCAATGATGCTGTTTCTGAGCAGCACTATCAGAATTCAAATAAAGACTCTTATGATCTTGAACCTCGCTTAGAAAAAGCGCGGAGCGGAGGCACTGTGCGCGAAACTCCAGAAGTTGCCAATAGTCCTCTGTGTTCTGAAGATGAGGGCAACTCAACGGCAACTATTGACGATCAACTGATGCCGAACATACCGCTTGGTCTCGTCCTCGCTTCCTGTCAGGAATTCAAAGCGTATTCCGAGCAGCCCGTGCGCCACTGGCACGATCTGGTCCGGGTGGCTGATGTGGTCAGGCCCATGATGGGTATTTCCCCGTCCGCGTGGGACGAGGCGAAACGCTATATGGGTCCCGAAGAAGCGTCTGTTGTGATCGTTGCAATGCTTGAACGGTTTGCGGATATCCGATCACCTGGAGGCTACTTGAGAACCCTATCTTCAAAGGCAGCAATTGGGGAGTTCTCCTGCGGTCCGATGATCATGGCCTTGATGCGGCGGGATGCTGCATGATGAGTTCACAGCTGTGAACTCGGCTGACAAGTAGGATAGCTCGGGATAGTTCGCAGCTGTGAACTTCTTTCCAACACGGTCAGAGGCTGCGCTCGCGGACTTGGCCAGAAACAGGGTGCTTCGGTTGCCAGTCACACGGGCATGTCACCATCTCCAAAGAGGTTTGGAAAGAGCCGCTCTCGATAATCCAACGGAAACGCCAAACGCACCGGCGTCTTCGGAGATGCGGAAGTCAGGTATCCGGCGGCGGTCAGTTTACTCAGCGTGTTGCGAGCGGTACGCTCGGATGTCTTGAGCACAATCTGCGCATCGCCTCGTTCCAGTGCCCCTTGCCGAAGAACCGCCGAGATGAGTTCCGGCGCTCGCTTGTCATCGATGGTATCTGCAACAAGACGACGATACCGTTGGTCAAGTCCGCCGAGATCGAACAATCTTGCTGAGAAGGTGATCTGGTCGAGCGTCACCTTTAGGAACCATTCACTAAACGTCTTCAGTGCCGCTTCTGACAGGTTCCCCCGTCCGTCGCGGTCTCCGCGGCGTGGACTGTCGGCCAGATCCATCATCCGTTTGTACTCGCCCCGATCGGTTAGCCCGCGGGCCAGCCCACGTGATACGGACCAGAGCCCTTGGCCACCAATCCCCGCTGTGAGAGCCATGGCATGAGACATCAGTCTGCTGACACGGCCGTTACCATCCGGGAAAGGGTGGATGTAGTTGAGCCGGTGATGCGCAGAGGCGATCGCGATGATCCGTCCGCTCGAAGACCGCGCCGCAATCTGAAATCGTTTGTCGAAATGGTCCATGAATGCCGCGACGCGCGACGATGAAGGAGGTAGGTGGCGCCCGACCGCAACTTCCCGATCATCATCCTGGCGCATGCGTCCCGGAACGATGGGCTCTTGTGTGCCGTCGGGATGTTCGATGACCCGAAACTCATCCGGCATCTCGTCGTAGAAGCTCTTATGGACCCAAGTCAGGAATTCGACGGATGTGGGGCGGGGCAGGGTGCCCTTGCGATGCATCTCGTCGATGGCCCGTTGAACGATGACGTGCGCCCGGGCCTCAAGGGCGAGGGGACGGGTTTCTTCCTCAAGCTCGGCACCGGCCAGCGCCCTTTCGATGTCGCGGGGGCGCGTGTTGTGTCCTTCGATCAGGTTGGAGTAGTAGCAGTTCATCACACGGACGAGATCGGCAAGTTCGGCTGCGCTGTCAGGATGCAACCCTTGTCCCAGCCCGGTGGCTTCCCTCTGGATGTCGACCGAAAGGTCTGCCAGTTCTGTGGGAATATGCTCCTCGAAGAAGCAGGGTTCGATCCTGGCGGGTGTTTCCAGCATTTTTGCCGATCTTCCATGTTTGCAAAGTAATTGAAAAATAAACACATTTCGTACTTTCAAGCAAGGTTTTGCCGATATGCGTTGCCGATCTTGCCTGCCGATCTGGAATTGCTGCATGAAATCAATGGCTTCGGCAGATGTGCCGGGCTTTTCGGTTTTGTTGTGTGCCCAAAGGGGCCGGAAAAAGAGAAAGTGTTCTTCGGGTTTTGTGACTGACGGATGAGGGCCTTTGGGGTCCCTCGGATGGGTCCGGGCCGGATTCCGGTCTGTCTTTCCTGATGAAGGGCATTCCGATGCAAACAGGTGTCTTGCGCGTGTTACGCGCGACCGCTGCCTCGTGGTGGCGACACAAGGAACTACGCCGAACCGGCCAGACGGGCCAGGCACTGCAGCTCGAGCGCGAGACCGTCCTGCGTGATCTCGGCTATCTCAGGCAGGCGGCGACGCTGCCGAATGCCCATGTGATCTGCGGAGAGGGCGGCACGTTCATCCATCTCGGTTGGACCACCGTCTCGACCCTCGCGCCGATCGAGCGCTTTCCCTTGGCCGCCCTCGCGGTCGCACGAGGGACCCCGTTCATCGATATCCGACCCGTCACTGATGTCATCGCATTCGCGAACCTGCCGCGGGTGGTGCGGGACGGATCGGGTGACCCTTAACCTTCGGGTTCCGGCAAGTCCGTCTCGCTGACCACCTACATCGACATGGTCGAAGGACTCGGCGCGAGGATCGTCAACGATCCGCGGTCCCGTCAGTCAACCTAGTCACCACTTCCTCTCACCAACACTCGAAAGGAGGCCAGCCATGGCCCGATCCCGCACGCCCAAATTCGATGCCTCCGAGGTCATCACAAACGAAATCATCCGCATCATCGAGCGCGGTGTCCTGCCGTGGCGCAAGCCCTGGACCGCAGGTGGCAGCTGTCGCCCCCTGCGCGTGGGCGGGGAACCCTACCAGGGGGTGAACAACTTCCTGCTGACGATGCGGACCGTGATGGCGGGCCACAGCTCTCCCTTCTGGATGACGTTGCCGCAAGCCAATGCGTTGGACGCAAAGGTCCGTAAGGGCGAGAAGTCTGCTGTCGTCGTTTATTACGGTCAAAGCCGGAAAGACGCGGGCGGCGAGGACGACGGCAGCGATGGCGATGATCGTTCCGAGGAAGCCCGTATCTTCCGCTTCCAGAAATCCTACCGCGTGTTCAATGCCTGCCAGATCGAGGGCTTGCCCGACAGCTTCTTCCCCGACCCGGAGCCCGCGCCCGAGCATCCGCCGTCCGAGCCCATCCCGCACATGCAGACTTTCTTTGATGCGATCGACATCACGACCGTCTTCACAGGAACGGAGGCGTACTATTTGCCGCCCGTGGACAAGGTCTACATGCCGTCCATCACGCGGTTCCAGGACCCGCGCAATTTCTACGGGGTCTGGGCCCATGAGCTCGCCCATGCCACGAAAGCCCCCCATCGATTGAACCGTGATTTCGGGTTCTCGAAGTTTGGCAACACGTCCTATGCGCGCGAGGAGATCGTCGCGGAATTGACCTCGGTGTTCCTGGGTCAGACGCTCGGCTTCACGGCGCATACGCTCGAGATGAATGCCGCCTACCTCCACAATTGGTTGCGCGTTCTTCGGTCGGACAAGGGTGCGATCTTCAAGCACGCCGCAGATGCACAGCGCGCTTGCGACTACTTGATCGCCAGATCGGAGGCGGGCAGGGCAGGGCGCAGCGCCAAAGCGGCCTGACCACACGGAGAATGGAGACTTCCATGTCATGCAAGGAACCCAAGACGCTGCGGGTGGCCTGCTTCAAAGAGGGCCGCCGCAAGATCATCACCTTCAAACGCGGCGCCTATTGGTGGAGCTCGTCCGAGGGCGCGTATCCGCTTTCGGCAGCGCTCGAGGCCATCACGGACCAAGGCGGCTGGGTCGAGACCATCCCCAACCCGAATTACAGACCCAAGGGTCTGTTCGGGTAGGGCACCTTCTCCTTCGGTCCTGCCGCCAAGCAGAAAAGAAAATGCGGGCTTTGAGAAGGGTGTTTCAACTTCTCAAAGGAGATCCCCATGTCCATGACCGTTCAACCCCTGCCAGACAGTCCGAATCCGACCGTGATCGCGGCGCAGAACGACGCGTTTCGCAAGCTCGCATGCCTCGGAGTGCCGCCCGCGCAGCCCATCCAAGGCCGCATGCATGTGACCCGTTCGCTCATGGAGACCGATGACGGCTTCATGGCCGAGGCGGTGAAGGCCACCGGTGAGTTTGCCACGTTCGAGCCTGAGAATGATCCCGAGGGATGGCACGATTTCGGGGCGGTCGAGATCCGGGGCGAGACCGTGTTCTGGAAAATCGATTTCTATGAAGCAGACTCGGATTTCCGCTACGGGGCTGAGACCCCGGATAATCCCGCCACCACCATGCGCGTGCTGACCATCATGCTGGCGCGCGACTGGTAGGGCAGGAGGGCTTCCCAAAGTGTCGATCTGAAAACTCAAGGCCCACTGACCCCTCAAAGGGAAAGTGGGCCTTTTGTCTTGGTGATCCCTGAAGCCGGGGATTGGTCACGCGCAAGCGCGCGGGCCGCATCTCACCCACCGAGAAGGACATCCCATGACCACAAGTTTTGCCCCCCTCACCGTCGCCATCGGCGATCTGGTCCGGCATCCCGCCAATGTGCGCAGCAACGCGCCGGAAACCTATGACCCCGAGAACATCGCCCATCTGAAGGCCAGCATCGCTGTGCTGGGTCTCCTGCAGCCGCTCCTGGTCCAGAAGCTTGACGGCAAATATGCTGTCCTCGCCGGTGGCCGGCGCCATGCAGCCCTGAAGGAGCTGATCGCCGACAAGGCCACCAAGGGGTTCACGGCGAAGACCAAGGTCGACTGCCGCCTTGTGCCGGAAGACTGCGATGTGACCACGGCGCTGTCGCTCGCCGAGAACATCACCCAGGCGCCGATGAGCGCCATCGACGAGTTCGAGGCCTTCGCCCGGATGATGGAGGTCGACGGCCAGACGCCCGAGACCATCGCAAAGACCTTCGGCACCACGGTGGCCGCCGTGAAAGGCCGGTTGCGCTATGGCCTGATCCACCCCGACATCCGCGCCGCGGCCCGTGCCAAGACAATCACGCTCGACACGATGAAAGCCTTTGCCGAACATCCCAGCCAGGAGGTGCAGAGTGAGGTCTTCGAGGCGCTCACGAAAGACGGCGGCTATCTGCAAGCGTATACGGTCCGGCAGGCGCTCAAATCCCGCGGGGTGCAGGTCAGCGATGATATCGGGGCTTTCGTGCGCGCGGAATACGAGGCGCGGGGCGGCGCTATCGCGGCCGATCTGCTGGAGGAGCATTCGGTGCTCGAGGATGCCGTGCTGGTCGAGACGATCCTGCTCGAGAAGCTCGGTGCCGCCGCCGAGGAGGCGCGCGCGAAGATGGGCTTCGCCTGGACCGATGCGATGATCCGCTATGACTACACGGCGATGGCCGACTACGGCCGCGTCTATCCCGGCCCGATCGAACCGGATGAGGCCGCCCAGAAGCGCATCGATGAGATCACCGCCGAACTCGAGAAACTGCAGCTCGAGATGGAGGATGAGGGGCTCGAGGACGGTGCCTACAATGCCCTTTACGACCGCGTGGACGCTCTGGAAGAGGAAGCGCGCGATCTGCAGGAGGCCTACAGCGCCGAGGACCTCGCGCGGTCCGGGGTGATCGCGTCGTGGCAGGGTGGGCAGATCACGCTCCATGTGGGCCTCGTCCGCCCGGAAGACACCGTCAAAGAGGAGGGCGCGCGCGGCTCCTCGGCCAATCCGACCGGGGAGGAGGCCCCGGACGCCGGCGAAATCACCTATCCAGCCTCACTGGCTGAGGACCTCAAGACCGAGCGAGCCATGGCGCTTGGGGCCGCGATGGCGCTGCATCCGGAAGCCACACTCGATCTGACGCTCTTCAAGCTGGTCAGTGACGTTCTGGCCAGCGGTATGAGTGTCACGCAGGCGATCAAGATCGATGCCCGCAAGGAATACCGCAGCCATGCCAAGATGGACGAGATCGACGAGACCTCGCTCGAGCAGGTGGCGGCGGCGCATGATGCGCTTGACCTTTCGTGGCTCGATGACACCCGCGCGCCCGCCGATCAGTTCGCGGCGTTTCGCGCGCTGGAGGCCGGCGAGAAGGCCAAGCTCGTGGCCTATGCCACGGCCAGCACCACGCAGTCCTGCTTCGCGCGGGACCGCCAGCGCGACAGCCTGATGCATGCGTTCGAGATAGAGATCATGCCCGACATCCGCGCCCACTGGACGCCGAATGCGGCCCTCTTCAACCGCTTCAAGAAGGCTTGGCTCCTGAAGATCCTCGGCGAGGATCTGGGTCTGGCCCAGGAGGCTGTGACGCTCGCCTCATCGAGCAAGAAGGAGATCGTCGCCTTCTGCGACAAGCTCTTCGCCGAGCCCTTCGCCACGCTCACGGACGCGCAGCGCGCTGCCGTGGCCGCCTGGTGCCCGCCCATGATGCAGACCGCCGGTGTCGCCTGTGATGAGGCGGAGCCCGCTGCGGAAACCCCCGAGCCTGACAGCGAGGTCGCGCAAGCGGCCTGAGTCCTCACGCGACCCGCGCGAGGCATTCCCCGCGCGGGTCGACCCTCCCACACCCAACCGAAAGACATCCTCATGGCTATTCTCAAGTTCTCTGCGTCCGCTGTTGCGGCACAGATCGCCCATGCGCGCGCCTGCAAAACCTTCCTGCCCAACTGGAACGGGCCCGTGGACAGGCCCGCCCTGATCCTGATCGTCGGCAATGGTGTGCATCTGCGCTCAAACGGCATCGATGGCACGACCACCCGAATCGTCACCACCGAACAGGCCGATCCCTCTTTCGCCTTCGCCGACGGCATGAACCCGTTTCGGGACACCGACTGGATGGCGCAGCGCCGCATGGCGTTTCGCGATCTGACCGGCCAGTTCTACACCGACATCCTGGATGACGTGCAGGTTCTCATCGACCGGGGGCGGGGGGCCATCCGGCTGGCCACCGATGGCCACAGCATCCGCGTCTTCGTGCGCCGGGCCTCGGACTATCTCATCGGCGGGACCTACGAGGTGCCCTCGGGCCTCGGCGGCACCTTCCGGGTCATCCTCAAGGATGCCTGCGACACCTTCGCGATCGTGCAGAACTGCGGCAATTGCGAGGATTTCGACGCGATGCAGCCCCACCGCGTGCCGCTCGATGCGCTGATGGAAATCGATGACCGGAGGGCGGCGTGATGGGTTGGCTCTTCTACACCGACGGCCGCGTCCAGACCTACGCGGATGAGAAAGCGGAGATTGCTCAGTGACCTGCCCCCCTTCGGTCCCTCGTTCATAACGAGAGTCTGCGGGTTTGATCTTGATAATCATGGGTTTCGGTTTGGGCAAGCGCGCCGGGCGCGGAGCCCTCAAATTGCTCAAGCGCTCGGCGCGCTTGCAGTGGCGTCTGGTTTCCGAGCGACGAATGCGGCCTGACGGCATTGTAGTCATATCGCCATAGCGCCAGCTTTCGCCGGGCATCGTTCAGGGTGTCAAAGATCTCCTCGTTCAATAGCTCGTCGCGCAGGCTGCCGTTGAACGACTCGATGAAGGCGTTCTGCTGTGGCTTCCCTGGGTCGATGTAATGCCACGGCACATCGTTCTGGTCGGCCCATTTCAGGATGGCCCGGCTTGTGAACTCCGTGCCGTAGCACGTCGGGAAGAGGCGCTTGTTTGAGGTTATGGCCATGCGCGCAGCCCTCAGATAGCGACGCGGGTGGCCATAACCGGGTCTCAGGTCTCAACAGTGGTTTTGCACAAACCACACCGCTGAGGAGACCGGCTATGACCGCCACCGATACTACTGCCTCGACCTTGTTGGTCGCCATCGACATTTCCAAGCACCGCCACGAGGTGCTGATTGGCGTACCTGGCAAGAAGCGCCGCCGTCGATTGACGATCACGAACACGCTCGACGACTTTCGGCGCTTGGCCGCCATTCTTATGGACTACGGTCTGCCCGTGAGGATCGGCTTCGAGGCAACCGGCAACTACCATCGGCCATTGG
>NZ_LWEX01000038.1 GCF_001634885.1 Sulfitobacter sp. HI0040
AAAGCGCCAGCGCCAGCAGCCCGCCCCAGACGAAGAACGAATTGTCGATCGCGAAGACGGTCTGCCAGGTCTCCGAAAAGTAAAGCTCGCCGAAAACTTCGCGCGCGGGGATCCCGAAGAGGTAAAGCGCCCCACCGGCCAGCACGTAAAGCGACAGGTCCGGCAGCAGGCTGCCCGCCAGTGCCGCCCATATGAGCCGCCGGTCGCCGCCCCGACCGAACACGGCGGCCCCGAGCAGAAGATGTGCCGGTGTATTCATCCATTGCCTCTTTTCCCAGCGGGGGATTTGCGCCAGTCTGGCGCCGTTTTCCGAAGGGCCAGCAGATGACAAAAGCGATCATGATACAAGGCACCGGCAGCAATGTCGGCAAGTCGATGGTCGTCGCGGGCATCCTGCGCGCGCTGGCACGGCGCGGCATGCGGGTGCGGCCCTTCAAGCCGCAGAACATGTCCAACAATGCCGCCGTCACCGAAGACGGGGGTGAAATCGGGCGCGCACAGGCGCTGCAGGCCCGCGCGGCGGGCGTGCCGCCGCATACGGACATGAACCCCATTCTGCTCAAACCGCAGACGGCCACGGGCGCGCAGATCGTCGTGCAGGGGCGCGTCGCTGGCCATCAGGAGGCCGCGGCCTTCGGGCGCGACAAGGCCACGCTTTTGCCCCGTGTGCTCCAATCCTTCGAGCGGCTGGCGCGGGATTGTGAGTTGATCGTCGTCGAAGGCGCGGGCAGCCCGGCGGAGACGAACCTGCGGGCCGGTGACATCGCCAACATGGGCTTCGCCACCGCCGCGGGGGTGCCGGTGATCCTCATGGGGGATATCGACCGGGGCGGCGTCATCGCGCAGATCGTGGGCACCCAGGCCGTGCTGGAGGAGGCCGACAGAGCCATGGTGCGCGGCTTCGGCGTCAACAAGTTTCGCGGTGATCGCAGCCTGTTCGACGCGGGCCGCGAAGATATCGTCGCACGCACCGGCTGGCCCTGCCTCGGCGTGCTGCCGTGGTTCGATCTGGCGCACAGGCTGCCTGCCGAAGACGTGATGGACCTGCCCGCGCGCAGCCGTTCGGGCGGGTCGGGATGCGTCATCGCAGTGCCCCGCCTGCCCCGCATCGCCAATTTCGACGATCTCGACCCGCTGGCCGCCGAACCGGGGGTGGACTTGCGCCTGATCGTTCCGGGCGCGCCCATCCCCGCCGATGCCGACCTTGTGCTGCTGGTGGGCAGCAAATCCACCATCTCGGACCTTGCCGCCCTGCGCGCCGAAGGCTGGGACGTGGACATCGCCGCCCATGTGCGGCGGGGCGGGCATGTGCTGGGCCTCTGCGGCGGTTTCCAGATGCTGGGGCGCAGCATCGCGGACCCCGACGGCGTCGAAGGCCCCGCCGTCAGCGTTCCCGGCCTCGGCCTGCTGGAGGTGGAAACAACCATGGCACCGCTGAAGCGGCTGTCACAGAAACAGGGGGAGCATCCCGAAAGCGGCACGCTGCTGACGGGGTACGAGATCCACATGGGCGAAACCACCGGCCCCGACTGTGACCGCGCCTGGCTCACCTTCGCGGGGGAGCGGGAGGGCGCGGCCAACGCGACGGGCCGGGTCGCGGGGTGCTACATGCACGGGATCTTCGCGTCGGACGCCTTTCGCAACGCCTATCTGGCCCGGTTTGGGGCCGAGGCGCTGATGGACTACGAAAGCGGCGTGGACGAAACGCTGGATACGCTCGCCAACCACATCGAGACCTATTTCGATCTCGATACCCTGCTGGAGCTGGCCGAGCCTGTCGGCCCGCCTGCGTAACGCGGGCGGCACCGTCGGAATTGAGTATTTATGAAAGGGTGAAAGCAGGCACCGGGTCGGCCCCCGATCACGGTCCCGGGGTGCCGGGGTGCCGGGGCCGCGAATGGCCCCGGTGCCGTCTATTCCAGTTCCTGCGCCGTCAGGGCGCGGTGGATTTCCCGGCGCACCAGCTTGCGCACGTTGCGGGTGATCCGCTCCCCCAGCGCCCCCTGAAGCTCCGCCCGGACGATTTCGGCCACGAGGTCGCGCAGGGCTTCTTCATCCAGCACCTGATCGTCACCGTCAAAGGCATCCGAGGTTTCCTGCGGCGGCTCCTGCGGGCGCTCGGCGGGGGCCTCCTGCTGCGCAGAGGGCCGCGCGAAGGGAGAGGGCGAACCGCTTTCCATCGAGGCGCCGCTGCGCGCCTCTGTGCGGGGCCTGCGCGCGGGCGCTTCCTCGTCGTCTTCCCAGGCCATGGCGGGGGCGGGCGTACCAGCGTAGTCGCCGGAACCTGCGGCTTCCGGCTCCCAGTCCTCGCGGCTGTTGCCGATCGCCGTTTCCAGCGCGGCGATCTTCTCGCTCAGGGTGCCGGGGCGCAGCGGGGCATTGCCGTCAGGCGTGGGCCGCGCAGTCGCGAACCGGTGGGAGAACATCACATCGGGCGCAGGCTCGTCTTCTTCCTCGGCGGCGGGTTCGGCGGGCGCGTTCCGCACCTGCTGCGACGGCTCCGCAACCTCGGCCTCGTCCTCCAACTCCTCCTCGTCGTCGATGAAGGGATAGAGCGTGTCCTGTGTGCGGGCGCGGGCGATGTTCATCTCCCGCTCCGTCGGAGCAGGCTGGGCCACGGGGGCCTCGCGCTCTTCGGCGGGGTCGAGATCGTGAAAGGCGTTTTCCTCGAAAGGGGCTTCACCCGGGGAATCGTCCTGCGCGCCGTCGTCGTTCCAGTCGTCGATCTGGCCCTCGGCCTCGTACTGGGATGCGGGGGGCGGTGCAGGCTCCGACGCCTGCGGCTCAGGTTCGGTCGCGGACGGGGCCTGTTCCGCCACACGCAGGGCGGGTGTCAGGACCAGCTTGTCATTGGCCTGCGGCGCCGCACGCGGGGCCTGCAGGGGACGCTTGTCTTCGGATACCAGCCTGCGGATGGACGACAGGACATCCTCGACCTCGGCATTCGTGACGGGTTCGGACATATCGCTTTTCCACTCTTTCCTCGCCGCCGACCTTAGCGCCTTGGCGGGATTCCCACAATGGGGCGGATCAATTTGTCAGTCTTTCTGGAGCGCGCGCAACACCCGGTCCAGCTTCTGTCCCTGGGCGGAGCGCGGCACCGGCCCATCCTTGACGAGGTTATAATAGGCCGCCGGGTCGTAGATCTGGACCGGCAGCTTCAGGTCCACCGCGGTCAGCCGCCCCGTGGCGGCCAGCACCGCATAGGCCGCGATATAGACGGCGGAGCGCGCAGAGACCTGGATGGAGCGCGCATCCAGCAGTGCCTGTTCGGCGTCCAGCACATCCAGCGTGGTGCGCGCGCCCAGCGTCGCCTCCTCCCTCACGCCGCGAAAGGCAATCTCCGCCGCGCTTATCTGCCGGTCGGAGGCTTCGAGCTGCGCGCGGGCGGCGGCGTAATCGGCATAGGCATTGCCCACCGATTGCTGCACGTTTTCACGCACCACATGCAGGTTGGCACGCTGCGCATCCCGCTGCGCCATGTTGCGCCGCACGGTCGAAGACAGCGCACCGCCCTGATAGAGCGTCTGCCCCACCGAAAGCCCGATGCTGCCCGTCGCATTGCCGGAACTGGAATTCAGCGTCTCTGACAGCCCGTAGCGCGCATTCGCGCTGACGCGGGGCTTCATCGCGGCACGGCTTGCATCCACCAGCAGGTCCGCCGCGGCGACCTGATGCTGGGCGGCGCGCAGATCCGGGTGGCGACGTACCGCAAGGGCCTTCGCGGTGTCGATATCGCGGTCGATCTGCGGCAGGCTGGGCGGCGGAGCGAGCCGCGATGGCTTGCTGCCCACGACGGCGCGGTATTCCTCTATCGCGCGCAGCAGGTCCCCTTCGGCGGCGGCCAAACGGCTGCGGGCCAGCGCCAGCTGCGATTCCGCGAGCGACACGTCCGTCCGCGTGACCTCGCCCACCTCGAACCGGTCTCGGGCGGCGCGCAGCTCCTGCGTCAGCACCCGCTGGTTGTTGTTCTGAAGCGCCACGAAGTCCTGCGCCTCGATCACCCGCATATAGGCCGCCACCGCGCGCAGCAGCACATTCTGTTCGATGCCCAGAAGCGCATCGCGGGTGGCCAGCACCGTTTCCTTCGCCGCCTCGACCCGGAACTGGCTGGCGCCGAAATCATAAAGCAACAGGTCCGCCACCAGCGCGACGGAAGCGGTCAGCGTATCGACGGAACTGCGCACCACGGCAAGGCCCGTGTCATTCGTCGTGCGCCCGAAACCCTGCGCGATATCCGCCGTCCAGCGCACGATGGGCTTCAGCGCCGCCGCCGCCTGTGCCACGTCTTCGTCCGCGGCGCGCAGCAACGCGCGGTTCTGATCCAGCAGGCCGGAGGTGTTATAGGCCCCCACCAGCGCATCGGCGAGCGTATCGGCCCGCACCGCGGCAGGTACGACGGAGAGCATGCAAACACTGGCCAGAATGGCCGATCGGCGGAAACGGCCGGTCAAAATCCATGCAATCATTTTCATTCTCCTCGGTAAGTCCGCCCAGCGAACTGTCAAACCGTCGTGAAGAAATCGTTCACAATTGGAAAACGGCCTGCTTTTCGAACCCTTCAAGCACGGGTGCGCCGGCATTGAAAGCCTTGCGCCAGTTGACGTGGCCGTCGCGCTTGTAGCCGATACGCACCTCGCCCAGATTGCCTTCGACGAAGAGACAGGCGATCCGCCCCCCTTCCTTGAGCTGATCAGTCAGCGCGCCGGGCACCTGCTGCACCCCGCCCTGCACCAGTACCACATCATAGGGCCCATGCTGCGGCGCGCCCTCGGCAAGCGGGCCTTCGTGGACGATCACCGTATCGACGCCCGCGCCGGTCAGCGCCTCCTGCGCCTCATGGGCCATGGCCTCATCGGATTCCACGGCCACCACGGCGGCCGCCATATGGGCGATCACGGCAGAGGAATATCCCATGGCGCAGCCCACATCGAGCACCAGATCGGCGTTGGAAATCGCCAGCGCGTCCAGCATCTTGGCCAGCGTGCGCGGCTCCAGCAGGACCCGCCCGCCCCCCAGTTCGAGGTTCTCGCCCACATAGGCAGCCTCCCGCTGCGCCGCGGGCACGAAGTCTTCGCGGGGGACGGAAAGCATGGCGTCGATGATGGGAAACTTGGTGACGTCCGACGGTCTCACCTGCGTGTCCACCATCATCGTCCTGCGGGCTGCGTAATCGCTCATCGGCACATCTCATCGGTCGGGATTCTTCGTATTCGGGTGTGCCACATCCCGCGCGGCCCGGCAACGGCTGACCTTGAGGCCCTTCGCACCGCTATGCGCTTGCAGGCGCAATCGGGATCGGTTAGCAGTGCAGCAGCATCCGGAACGGCGAGTTGGCGGAGTGGTTACGCAGCGGATTGCAAATTCGGCGCTCCACATTGAAATCGCTACCAGTTTTGTGTGGCAGACCCCCCTGACAAACGGTGAACAAATCAGGAAAGTGTGGCAGGCACTTACCGATCGACAGGAAACCGCAATTTCGGTGCCTAAATAGCAAAAACCGTTTGTTATCAGTGGCCTATAGTGATCGACAACTTGCGGGCCTTGATGCCCTGTCCACCCAACACCGGAGACCGATATGCTCTGCGAGATATGTGGCCCTGAGAACGAATGTACGTGCGGGGCATGTCAGTGCAAATGGTGCCGCAGTCGGCGTGGTGACTACGTTTCTCCGCTCGAAGACCGCCAGATGGATGCGCACGTTCGCGCGGTGGCATTAGCCGACTTTCAGGATAGAATTTCTACACGATGGAACCCACCCACGGTGAAAGGAAAAAACATGGCTGTAATATCCGATTGGATTGAGAACATCGCGGGCGATGAGACGATCGAGGCTGTCGTGATTGGCCCGCATTACCGAGACAGGTTCAACAGCGACAAAGACGAAAATTTCAATGCCGCACCACTGAACAAAGTTATCTCATGGGAGGTCGCCAAGCCTTTTCTATCATACGAGTACGTCAACGGATATGGCGGTGCTGACTGTCACCCTGTCTTTGTATGGACCGCAACCAAGATAATTACGATAACTGAATACGACGGCTTGACCGGTCCCACTTGGCTTCCTCGCAATCCCATAGATATTGAGCCGGGGTTTGATGGCGTTGAAGCCGCACCATGGAACGCCTGATCTGCCGCATTCTTGGCCACATATGGGACGGGGCTGAGTATCGCGGGCCGTGGGCAACTATCTATCGCTGCAAACGATGCGCGGCTGAAAAGAACCCGCCCAACTGAACCGGAGCCGCCCCAGAAACGCAAAAACCCCCACGACATAATCGCGAGGGGCTTCTTGATTCAGAAGCGGGAAGCTACGCTTCTGCTTGCGGCATACACCCCACGGCGATGCCGATAAGCGGGGCTTGTCTTTCTGCTAGATCACTTTGGATCGCGCGAACAACTTGTGAGACCATGATGCCGCATTCAGCAGGGCCGAGCGCTTCCAGTACCCTGTTTTCACAAACCGTTCCAACGCCTTCGACGTAGGCGCAGAACGACGCAACGAGCATAAACATTGGCTATCCTTTCGTTTCAGGTGGTGTGTTTCTGTAAGGGGTCGGCATCCCGTCAGATCTGCTGACGATGGCAGAGATACGGATGATGTCGCGCTCCATGCGCTGCGCGCTTTCGGCAGAGCGCTCCATGTTGTCGGCCATGCGCTCGACCTGCTCTGCCAGCCGGTTCAGTCGGTTGCGCTCATTATCACCCCACTGGCAGGTGACGGGCGTGACAACCTCGGCAATCCGCTTTTCCGTGGCGCGCCCGCCGTGCATCCAGACCGAGAACGCAATGAGCGCGGTCGCCAGAATGAGAATGAGGCCGGTCAAACCGATCAGTTCGAATACTGCGCCAAACGCTGAAATTGCATCAGGTATCCAGTCCACGAAGCCGTTCCCAAATCAGTACAAGAGACACTGCGAAACGGTCGAGGTTCGCGACGAACAAGCAGGCGTAGAAGACGGAAATGGTCGCGTAACTATAGACGCCTGTGCTTGATGGTTGGACCTGCATGATTGAATAGACAAGGTTCGCGTAGAAGATGACGGCCCCGACGCACGTGGTCCCGCGCACGATAGGCGTCCACATCATTCCCGCCCCGTTGATCTTCACCGCAATGGCGTAGAGAACGCCGGAGGCCATGCCGAGAAGGCCAAGCACGCGCCATGCGGGGCCAAACCCCCAGCCTTCTACGCTGGCCCGCAGATAGGCGAACGCCGCCGACGAAATGGCGCTGTCAGATCCCCATACCAGCAACCATAGCCCCCAGCCGAACACCGCCGCCGCCGCGAAGTATTCTATCGTAGCCAGCCGCACGAAATGCGGATCGGGTGAGCGCGTCACGTCAGGCACACCCTGCATCATGGCCCAGCACGACAGCCGTTCCCGCCTGCCCCACGCTATCGGGCGTGTCAGGATGCGGGAGGGCTTCTGCCAGCCGGTCAACGGCCCCGGTGAAGTCGGGGCCACAGAACGCGGCGTCACTCCCGCGCACGCAGCCGGTCGCGCCAAGCAGTATCAGCATCGCTATCGCGTATCGCATCGCCTATGGTCCTTTCGCTGTTCTGTCGGTTGATTTCGTCGCGCAGGTGGTCGTCGCGGTCCAATAGCCAGTAGGCCCCGAGGGTGAGCGCCAGCAGCGCCAACACCGTGATGACAATGCGGGTCATGTCTTGCCGCCCCAGTCTGGCAACTCAACGTTCTGCCCAGCCAGCGCGTGGGTGCAATCGTTCAGAAACTGAATGCGCCCATCGGTGACAAATGAGTGGCAAACCAACGGTGCGGGCGTGATTTTCTCACCTGCCATAATCCGCGCGTGCTGTTCGTCGGAGATAGGCACTGTGCCATTTACCAAGACGGAAGGCGAGAATGTTGGGTTGTCCCCGTCGCCATTGAAGGTCCATCCGCGTGAACCGTCCACGGTCACATGGTGCACCTGATTGCAGCCGGGGCATTTGAATGCCACCTTGCCACCTTCAAGCCGCCGCAGCTTCGATCCAAGCGCGCTCATGCGCCCAGCTTCCGGCGGATGCCGATGAGGCCGAGGCCAGTTGTCACCAGCATGGCAGGCGACGTGTCCGTGCCGATCATGTTGATCAGGGCGTCAGGCCCCCAGCCCAGCGGGTTTGCCTCATGAATGCCCAGCAGGACGCCGCAGGCGATGGAGATAAGTCCCGCCCAGAAGGTCAGGCTTCGTGGCTTGATGTACTCACGCATGGCAATCCTTTCAGCGCAGTAGCGCGATGATGGCCGCCGCTCCAAGGACGACGATCAGGTGAATGATGAAGGTGACAAGATACGGGTCCATACGTCACCGCCCGAACAGCGCACGCAGCGCCGAGATGATGCCCGCCCAGAAACTGGATGGACCGTTCGCCCGTGCGCCGGAACCGTCCTTGAGGATCTTCGGGGCTGGGATGAGCTGAGCCTTGTTCGCAAGCATCGTGGCCCGGTCGATCACGCCATGGTCGCCTTCCTGAACGCCTTCCCACCGGCCCATGACGCGGCGGGTCCAGCCCTTCCCGAAGGTCTTCCACAAGAGCGCGTTCGTCCTGCGGTGCCGGATGCGCTTCATGAACGCGATCCGGTCGCGGCACAGACGCTCTATGACCTCGCCAGCGGGCATTGCTTCTACCGCCGCCAAGGTCTCCATGCCGATGATACCATCCTGCCGAACGCCAACGATGCGTTGCAGGTATTCAGACGCCCGCTTGACGCCCGAGTTAACCGCGAAGTCGTACACCGCATAATCAACGCCGGAAGGCAGGCGGTCGCCTAACACCTTGTCCCAAAACTGCGTCTTATAGATTGTGTCGCGCTCGGTCGGGGTGATGTACCTGACACTGCGCCGGGCCAAGCCGATCAACTTGCGGTAGGCGTCATAGGTTCGCTGGATGATGCCCATGTTGGTGGCCCCGCCCGGGTCTTTGCGGTTGTTCACATACCCGCCTTCGTGAGCAAGCACCCAAGGCTGGACGATAGAGAAATTCTCGCGTGTCATTCGCTAACCCCATGATTTGTGAAGATTGCGGTCACGACGCCACCATGCGTAGGCGCAGATCGTCATGTCCCAGCCCGTCAGCCAGCGGCAGAGGCGGCGGCTGACGGCTTCGCAGAGGGGGAGCATTAGATCACCAATGAGAACTGGCCCATCAGCGCCTTCATTTCAGAATACGCATCATCAAGCTGTATTGGGTTAAGGGCTTTCGATGCAAAAAGCGCTGCGGCAATTTTGGATGCGCCGTCAAACCCAGACCCTACGTTTGGCTGGCCGATCCGCACACTTTGGGGAAGCAGGATGTTGTGTCCCGACCCGGTGACGGCGGTCTGCGCTGTTGCGATGTCGTTTCGTTGGCGGTAAACCATGCCGCCAGATGGCGAAAAGGTCGCTGCTCGAAACTCGAATACAGAATTCGACCGCGCAAGACCGCCATTCAAGTCAACCTGCGGCCCGCCTTGAAAGTTGTAGGATGTAAGTGGTTTTGCGGCATCTGAGGATTGCCCTAACGCAATCCCCCTTTTCCCGTCTGCTGGGAATGAAAACGTGCCAGCTTCGATATTGCTCACGCCACTTACCGCCGCAGAAACTGTGATGATCGTACAGCCGCTCAGGCCAAATAGATCATCATCAGTGAATGGAGCCTCCATAAAGTTTGATCCGTTCGCCACCATATGGTCAACATCATACGCGCCGCCCGTAGCCGTCAGGCTCCGACCGTTGCCAGAAAGGTCATCCACGCTAGAGCCACCAAAGGCATCTGACGCATGATAGTCTGTGCCGAGAAGGTATCCTGCGTAGAGTGCCCCACCTAACCGTGGCAAAGGCGTATATTTACCAAGCTGGCCGCCGGTGCCGCCGATGTTGATCTTCAAAATGGTCATAGAATTGTCTCCTCGCAGGCAACAAGCCAGTTATGGAGCGGATACGCCGCCCCGGCAGGGTCAAAGATTTCATGGTCGCCTTCGCTGTCGCGGACGCAGCCTTGCAGTTTTCCCAAATTGCTCCCGTCTGTCACACCGATCCATCCATATCGGAAAGTGGCGGGCGTTCCGCTTGCGACCTCGATTACGAGCGTATCGCCCCACGCTACTGTGATAGAATTGATTGTCAGTGCAGTGCCGCCGCTGTCCACAATTTGCACACCGCTATCCTGCACGTCAGGGAAGGCAGCGTTGTCGATTACCAGCGGCGTCCGGCTTTGGATGTCCATCTTAACCATCACGAAATTGCCTTGCTTCCATGCAGACAAGGGAGCGACGGGTCGCGGCTTAATCCCATCCACTAGCCATCGTTTCATGGCGCGGCCAAGGTAAGCACCCTTCAATAGCTGCCCATAGGCGCTATAGTGAATGTTGGACAGGCTCACATAGGGGATATGGTATGACGGGCCGACCAGACAGAAATAGTCCTGTTCCTGAGCAAGTTGCAGTTGTGCAAGCGCGATGGCAGGCACCACAGAGCCATCCACGGGCGCGGGCGTAGGGCCGGGAACAATCGTATTCATTTGATTGATAAACACCGGCAAGGGGCGCGCGAGGCCGTAGGTTTGCGCCTGTGCCTCCAAATCGCTTCGGAGTGTGGTATTCAGGGTAACATAGGCGGCCTGAGTGGTGCCGTTGTTTTGGTTGCTTTCACCAATATCAAGAAGCAACGCAGCTACACTAAAAGGTTGTCCCGCAGTGTTGGCAACACTTGACCCAAGGTTCATAGATTGTGCCATATCGTTAAAAGCAGTAGTGCCAGAGGCAATCCCAGCCTCAATGGTTGCCCCCGGTGCAGAGTGGTTAGCAAAAAACATTGCCGCTTCATCGGCTGAGAGGTCAACGCCCTCTTCATCCAGCATGAATTGCGAGAATGCCTTTGCGGCACCGGACGCTGATGTTTCCCCAATGGTGCCGTTAGCGAATTCGCTTAGTGCTGTAAAAGCGCCTCGAATTGGGGTCGTCCGCGCATCATTTGGCCGAACACCGCCGATAAACATCTTAGCCCAATCGCTGCCAAATGTGGAAATTACGGGGGTTGCGTCGTTGCCGTGGGAGTTGGACTGCCCCATGCAAGCAGCCATCGCCACGCCGGATAAAAGCTGAATGCTATCCCAAATGCTGTCACGCGGCTCGAAAACACGGGACGTGCGGACGCTGGACGCCTTACTCCCCGCTGCATCCGCACCGCTCCCGCTGATTGACGGGTGCCGAATATGGTCCGCATCAATCTCACAGATAAGATTTCCGTCCCCATCTACGATAGCGAAGGAGCTTCGACCAGAAGCGTCATTTGAGATCGGCACAACTTTGGCCGCGCTCTCCTCAATCGACTTTTCCATTTGGTGAATTAGAGGGTGATCAATGCGCGAAGCGTCAACTCGGGCAACTTCATTTCCATCGTCATCTGTCAGAACAAATTCTGCGCGCGGGTGCGGTATTTGCTCATAAGCGTCAATCTGCTCCTTGTTCGCCTTACGAGCCACCTCGGCCTGCAACGCCCCCTGATCCTCAGAAACCACCCAGGCAATCGCATCGGTGCCAAGCGTCGAGACTTCGGAGCCTGTGTAGAACGTCTTACCCGCTCCCGCCGTGCCACCTGTGACGTAAACCGCAGCGCCCTGCACCTCGCCCGCCGCGTCCATATCAGCAGCCCGCGACCACGCACCGGACGCCGAGACATAGATGCCGTTTTCCGCCGCCGTGCTTTGGTTCTTCACCAGTACCCGGCTTGCGCTTGTGGCCACGCCGTCGATTGTTTGCTCGCCCGATAGCGTGATGTTCGCCGTGGTGGCGCAGGCGGCAGCCTCTTTACGGGTGACGCCGGAGATAGCCGTTCCCTCAACTGCGGACACCCTGCCATCAACACCCACGATGTCATCGAAAAGGCTTTTGAGCGGCGCGTTGATGCCGTTTGCAAGGTCTTCAACTTTGGCGTTTTTTTCGTTCGTACCAGTGGTGCGTAAAAAAAAGTAAGGTGCTGGCATGTTTAATTATCCCCTAAACGGATGGGTTGGTTACTGCTGTGACGCTCGCGGTGAACGCTGATACGTTGGTGTAGTCGCCACGAGAGCGGGCGAAGTAGTAGCGGCGCTGGTTGTCAGCCAAGCCGGATTCCGTCACGTTCACGCGGCTATTCTGTGCGGTGTAGATTGGAGGGCCGAGAGCGGTCGCAGCGTTCACGTCGTCTGTGTCCGATCCGAAAATTTCCATGGCCCGAAATTCCGGGTCATTCGGCGCTGTGAAGCTGGCGGTGATTGAGTTGCTGCTGCCGGTCGCAGCGCCATCAACGGGGATATCCAGATTGATCGTGACCGCAGGGATGACGCCTGTGACCTCAACCCAATCGGACGCGCCGCCGCTGCTGATGGCCCGAACACGAATGTCATATGTCGCACCGGTCGTGACGTTGATGAAGCCGAAGACCTTGCCAGCCGCATCGCGCACGTCGCGGTCGATGAACCCCCCGGTCGTGTAGGCACCACCCCCGAGGCGGTATTCGTATTCGTAGGACAGTACGATGGAGGGCGACGGATCGAAGGCGAACCGGATGCGGGGGATGATCGGCCCGCCGGTCTCCATATTGACGCCATCGCCAACCGTGACCGCGATAGCCCCCGGGGGCTGCGTGGCCGCGCGAGTGCCGTCGTATGGTTCGTGATAGACTTCTTCCTCATCGACCTGCGGGTCGTATGCGTAGACCTCCGCCCCATGGCCCACCAATGCGGCTGGCATCCGCAGAGCCACGCCTTCGTTTTCCCCGAGGGGGTCAAGGCCGGGATGGATACCCTCAACCTCGTAGACCCCATCCAGCGCGTTGTAGGGCGCAGGCAGTGCGATGCTGACGGTAGACCCGCCGATAAGGTCGAACGCCTCTGGGGGTAGAGAACCGCCCGTGATCCGGCTTTGCCGCCGCAATCGCAGCCCCGCAATCTTCCTCACGCGCATGGCCTGCGTGGCGCTGCTGCAAAACGGCAGGTCCAAGGTCTTGACCGTCGGAACGCCGCCATCTTCAGTCAGCGCGTCGGGGATATTCCACGGCTGCAAATCTGCCGTCTCATATCCGCGTTCCGGGGCGAGGTAGGACACGCGCAACTGGTTGACCAACTCAGCGCCCGGCAGCATGTCGGGAAACTCGATTCCGTCGCCAAGAAGATAATCCAGCGTCAGGGCGGGCGCGCGGTACTCCCCCGGCGCATATCCCAGCGTGCCACCCACTCTGATGAAGTCAGCCGCCCCGCTGACCATCAGCGGGTTCAACTGGTCCTCAATCTCCCCATCATCGAAGCGAACGGTTCCGGCGGCGATGTACCTCGGCTCTGTCGTGCCATCCTTTTTCGCTACCTGCTCATCGCAGACGTTCGGGCCGTAAGCGTCGAAGGACTCGTGTAACTGGTCAGGCTGGTAGGACCGCACCGGGTGGTTCACCAAGGCGTCCCGCACGCAGAGGGCGTGGTTGTCGCTCCACGCCGTGGTTCCGGTGCGCGGGTCGAATACCAGCGAAAACTTCCCCTCGACCTCCACCAGAGGCGGAGAAGCGGGCCAGCGTTCTTGCCGTTTCCCCGGGTCGCCCGCCTTGATCTTCAGCCAAACGACGGTCAGTCCCGACCAAATGTCGGATGCCTTCCAACCGTCTTCATCGGTGCCCGCTGCATAGCCCGCTTCGGACAGGAATAGCGCCGGGGGGGCGGTATGATCGCCCCGGCTGATCCAAACGTTCAGATGGCCGTTGAAGGGATCATTTGTCGCCGTGGCCCCCGGCCCGGAGAGGTCGAAGGCATCGCCGCTCAGGATGACTTCGCGCTTATCCAGATGCAGGGTAAAGTTTGGCAGGGCCGAAGCCCGGGAATTGAGTATCCACGCGCCGTAAATGTACTCCCCCTTGACCGGCAGGCCCGCCGGGGTGCCCGTTGCGCGGGTCAGGCCATAGACAAAGCGGACGGCAGGCTCCGTGGTCTGTTGGGCCAATTCCCTCGCGGTATCCTGCGCCGTAGGCTTCTTGCCAAACACCGCAGTGAAGGCCGCGTTGATCAGGGCAGATACACCGAATTGCACGATGGAGCTGGCAATGGTCCCCGCCGCTGCACCGAAGCCGAGGGCTGTGGCGGCTGAAGTCAGGGCCGTCGTAGCAGACGCAATCAGCGCAGAGACGAAGGGCACGTCCAGCCTTTCAATATCGTCGCCGGGGCAATCGTCATTCCGCTCTCCGTCTTGATGGCGAATTCACCGGGTTGGATGCACAGGCCCAAGGCTGCGCCGAACGCGTCCGCGCTTTCGATCAGCGCTAGGTCGCCGGGGCCGGGGCTGTCCGTTCGGGGCAGGTCAAACGTGGCATCGCACCAGCCCGCGTATCCGCCAAACCGATTGAGAATGCGCGCCGCGCCCAGTGCCGTTTTGTAGGTGTGGCTGGCGGTCGCCAGAGAATCGACGCCGTGAAGTCGCGCGAAGGCCACACAGGCAACCGTGCAGTCTTTCCGTAGACCCCACGCGAATGGCTCTCGCATGGCGCTGAGACAGGCTGACAGCGCCTGCTGTGGTGTTACTCGGGCCACCGCTGGGGGTTGTACAGATGCTTGTTCGCGTTCTGGACGTGCCGCCCCGCCGTATCGGTCGGGTACTGGGCAATCTGCGCTTCGTAGCTATGTGTCACAGAGGCCGCCGACCGGGCGCTGGGGCCGGTGCCGAGGCCCAGAACCATGTCATGCATCTGGTCCTCTCCGTTGCGTGTGAGCGTGCCTGACCGGCTGTCGAAGTACCCATTGAACAACTGCACCGGCTCTTGCGCCAGCACGTTGCCCCCCGGCTCGGTCGTCACTCCGAACCAGACCGTCACCGTTCGGTTGCGGATGATCTTGCCCCGCTCTGCCAGCATCCCCTCGATAGTCGCCGCCACGCGAACGCTCGCCTCCGATGTGGCGATGCCGGTGCTTTCCTCAGGTGCCTGAAACTGCACCAGCTTGCCCGCGCCAAGCCACGATTGCCCATTCCACGCCAGCGTCCCCACACCCGTATGGATGCGCACTGTCTCCCCCGGCCAGTCGGCATAGGTGAGCAACACCGGATAGAAGTGCCCGGTCAGCGCCTTGATAAGCGCTACCGAGGCCCCGCGCTTCAGGACCATGGGTTAACTTCCATCCAGCCGTCAGGATATTCGTCTTCAAAGACCTCGCGAAAGTCCCATTGGAAACCGTAGTCCCCTGAAATCGGTTTGATGGCCCGGGGCACGTTGACGGCCTCAAAGACGATATTCTCCGCGTCACCTAACACCACATTGCCCGAAACCGTGAAGGCCTCCGGTTTGTCAGTGCGGACCAGTGCTGCGCCTGTCGCATCAGTCCGCGCGACTTTCAGGACATAAGCCGCCTCAGTCGTCGCCCCTGTGACGGTGACGCGCTCACCGGGCCGCGCCACAATCTGCGAAGGCGGTAGGCCAGTAACCGTAAGCCCATGCCAAACGCCATCTGTCGCAGGGGAGGCGTTGGCTCCATATTCGCCCATGCGCCACTCAACAGGCGTTCCGCCCTCAGTCCAAAGCAGATCCGCCCCGGCGGCGGTCCACTCTAGGATCGTATTGCGCAGATCACCTCGCGGGCCTTGCAGCCCCCATGGGCGGCACCGAACCCGCACAAGCTGCGGCCCGCCTGCCCACATTCGATTGAGCATCCGCACATATCCCGCGCCCGCTTGGTCTGGACCGTATCCTGCCACGTTGGCTGATGCCACGCGCCGCGCCCGCTGCGCCGATGATGTGCGCGGCCTGCCTTCGATAAGCCCCACAGAGCGCGATTGCGGGTATATTTCTGCCAATTCCCACCCGGTCAGACCGAAAGGCGGCCATGCGATTACGTCCGTCATGGCGTCCATCCCGACTTGCTGTTGCGGAATGACGCCTGCGCCCGGTTTACGGACTGCGCAGCAATGCCCGGGGCCGCGCGCTGCACAACCCCACCGCTGATCTGCTCCACCTTGGCCTGCCAGTTGCCGTCCTGATCGACGTACACGCGCACATCCATTTGACCGCCGCCGCCCATAGCCTTCGCTGTATCCTTCGTGGACGTGACCATGGCGGGGCCTCGGATAATCTCGGGGCCGTTCTCGCCAGCGATTCCGAACTTGCCGGAGGGGATGCGCCCGCCCCCGTCAAACATCCCCGCGAAGATGCCGCCCAGCAATCCGCCGAAACCGCCTTGGCTCTTGGAGCCGCCTGCGAACATGCCCTCCCCGAACAGCAAATATTCAAGCGCCGCGCGCTTGATGCTGTTGGTGAACTGATCCATCGCGTTCGCGCCGCCCATGGCCGCGTCAATGATGCTGTCCTTCCACTCCGACTGCACCTTTTCCATCGCGGCGATCTTGTCGCGGGCGAGATCGTACTGTTCGGCCAGCTTGCCGACGTTCGCGGCCTCTGCGTCGATCTTCTGCGTAAGGTCTTCGGTGATATCCAGACCGCGCCTTTTCGCCTCTTCAAGCAGACGATGCTTGACGGTCAGCGCGGCCACTTCGCTTTTGGACTTCCCCAGCATGTCAATCTGCTGGCGCAGCTTTTGCAGTTCGTTCTCTGCGATGCTGAACAGCGGTTCCTGCTGGCGACCGCCGCCGCGACCTGATCCGGCGCGCGAACTCTTGCGCCCACCGCTGCCTGATCTTCCCCCGCTGGTGCTTACTTTGGGCTGGGGGCGACCGCTCCACGGCGTCGTGTCGTAGCCCTGATCCCAAACCGTCGCGCGGGTGTTGTTCGGATTGCGCGGGTCTTCGGCGTCAAGGCCATTATTATTGACTGCGTTCGCCCTAGCCGCAGCGGCACGCGCATTTGCCAAACGGCCCGCAATTTCCAGTGAAATGCCGAGGTTTTCGGCAAGCCGAGCCGCCTCGTTCGCACCTGCGCCGATGTTCGACGCAACATCAATTTTCGCGAGATTCAGCGCTTGGATTGTCGCTTCCAAGAGTTGGTCATAGAGGGCCTTCCCCTCATCGCTTGCTTCAGAAAGTCCGTTAGACGCGCCGTGTATGTGTTCTGTAAGTTCGGATATGGCCCGAGCCTGCTCTTCCGGCCCTCTTGCTTGCCCAATGGCTGCGAATTTTTCAACAACCCCTCTGGCTTCGTCTTCCGTGATCCCTAAAGCCTCTTCAAGGTCGGAAATGTTATCTTTCACCTCATTCAACTTGTCACTGTTCTGCTGTAGACGCTCTAGCTCCGAATTGGTTGCGGCCAGTTGGCTATCGGAAAGATTAGAAGCGCCTGCGTTCTGGATTTCCTGAATTCGGGACTGAACAGCGCCAATCGTCTGGTCTAGTTCCCTGATCTCTTCGGGAGTGAACCCAAACACACCGGCGACCCCAAGTTCCCCGGCAATTCCGCGCGCGGCATTGTCCAGGGCGGACCGCGCGCGGATCGCGGCGATCTGCTGGTTGATCTCGAAGACCTTCTTGGCCTCGCTCGCCATGGCCCCAAACTCGGCCACCATATCGACGCCGGATAGAGAATTTGCCTCCTGAACCGCTTGGATGCTCTCTTTCAGCGCCTTCAGTTGATCTTCCAAAGAAGCGGCTGCTTCGCCGGTCGCCAGAAAATACCCGGCAAGCGGCGCTCCGACCGCCAAGGCCGCGCCAAGAATAGCGCCGAACGGGCCGAACACACCGAGAAGCTGCGAACCCTGCTGCGTGAAGGCGGTAAGGGCTGACGTGCCACCCTGCACCTGAACCGCGAAGTCACCGACCTGATAACCGGCCTGCTGGAAAACAGACCTGTTCCGTGTGAGAAAACCGGTCTGCGCCGCTACAGCGCTGTTCATCGCGACCACCTTGGACTGTGTGCCGGTGATCTTCGCCGCTGTCTGGTCGTACTCACGCTGCAGAAGGTCCATGCCGGTCGCGTGGCGCTTGGCCGAGATGGTGCCTGCTTCCAAAGCGGCATTTAGCTGGTCTTGCTTCCGTCGCGTTCTTTCTTCCGCTGCCGCCAAGGGATTGAACTTGCGCTCCAAGCGGTCAATCGCCGCCGCCGCAGAGCGGGCGTTCTTTTCAAGGCGATCCTTTTCGAGGTCTATCAGGATCGCAATGCGTTCTGTGGGTTCAGCCATATTTCGCCTTTAAATCCTCGAACTGATCCCATGTGGGGGGCTGCGGCTTGTCGCTCGCGTGGGCTTCGTTCCAGCCCTCTACGAAAAGCGACCAGTCCAGCGGCGTCATTTCTCGCCACTCGGACATGCTCAGTCCTGCAACGATTGCGCTTTTGATTTTCGCTTTCGCGTCGTAGCTTTCCGCCCTGTCTTCGGAGACGATCCAGCTAGTTCTGCGTCTTTTTTTTTATCTTCTTCGGACAGGTAGATCGCGCCGACCAAATCCATCGCCATGCTGCGAATGCGCGGGTTTTCATGGGGCGGCAGATCATCGACAATCTTGTCTGCGGTCCTGTCCGGTAGCCCGCCCCCTACTAGGCCGAGCGCAATCAGATCGCGACAATGGCGAACTTGCGGCGCATCACCTTTACCAAAGAGCGACTCTACCACAGTGAAAAAGCCGATATTGTGCTGCCGCTCAAACCGCTCGATTTCGCCATTGCGCAGAACCAGCGGGCGACTCTCGCCGCCAAGCTGTTCAATCGTTCCACCCGCCGGGGCGCTTGCCGTGATCGGCATTAGACGGCAGCGGTGAAGGTGACGGGGCCTGTCGAAGCGAGCGCAAGGCTGTACGTCACAGCGCCTTCCTGCTCGCCGCCGAACTCGATGTTGTTCACGTGGAACGCGCCTTCGAAGGTACCGAACTCCGGCACGATGACTTGGAAGTTGCCGATGGCATCTGCGGTATCAGCGGCCCCGGTGCCGTAGGCAATGTCATGGAACCGGTCAAGCGAAGTGCCGCCCTCGAAGATGCCGTTGCCGGAAACCTCGACCGACCGCATCCCGGTCATCACTTCCTGCCAGAGTTGGCCGCCGGGGTTCGTGCAGTCCATCGTGGTTACATCGAAGTTGTTGTTGTTGACGGTCATTGTCTTGGATTGGATGCCGCAGAGCGTCGAAAACGCTTCGGTCGCCAATCCATCGCCGATCTTGATCAGCAGCAGTCTGCCAGTTTGCTTTGCCATGGTTAGGCTCCTTCATGGGATATGGACGCCTCACGGCGTTCGGTCCTGCCTTGCCCAAGGGCCGGATATGGGCTTCGATTCCCGCAGAAGGGGAAAAGAATTGACGGGGTCTCGCGTTCCCGTGTTAACCTTTTGTTTACCTTGGTTAACAAAATGGTGAACTTATGAGATTTCCTGTTGTCTTCATGCTGTTGGCGGTTGCCGCCTGCGCGAAACAGCCTGAGCAGATCGGTGCAGTAGATATCGGCCCGAACCCCTACCTTCGTTTCGGGTGTGATTCCCTAGCGAAAGAACACTTGGCGCTTGACCAAAACCTTGCAAATCTCAGCGCCGCCCAGAAAAGCGCCGCCGGGGCGGATACACTTGGTGTTCTCCTTCTTGGCCTTCCAATTTCCAGCATGTCAGGCAATGACAACGAAGCGAAAATCTCCATCGTCAAAGGTCGTATTCAGGCCGTCGAATCCGTCCAAGCGGCCCGAAAGTGCTAAATGAAAGATGTGATAGCAGAGGCGGAAACCTCTGCTATCATCACCCATCCAAGATGGCCGAAAACGCGATGACAGCCGTGTAGCTTTTTCCGTCGCTGTCCTGCGTGACTTCCTGCGTGATCCACTGAAGCTGCACCAGCGTGAAGCCCGTTACCGTCAAAGCCGCTTCATCCAGTGCCTTCACGACCGCTTCGGCGCATCGGGTGGCCTCTACCCGGCCGGATTTTGACGGGCGGCTATGGGCCTCCACTGCGAAGGTGATCGACCCTGCCGACTTGCCGTCTGTTCTCAGGGGGCGCGGCTGGATTCCTCCGATCCTGATGAACGGTCGTACCGCGTCCTGCGGGGGCTGGTCGTAGATGCGCCCGCCGACAATGGTGGACGCGCCCGCATCGGCTTTCAAAGCACCGACAAGCGCCTTTTGCAAGGCGAGCGCGTAGCCGTCAGCCATCTGCGTCTTCCACTCTCAGGTATTTTTTCCAGCGCCCTGTATCAACACGGCCCAAGGTCGCCTTTGAAACAAAAAGCCCAAGCCAAAACAGAGGATCGCGCACCGCCGCGTTGGCATCAACAGAGACATTCAGTTTCACGTTATTCTCAGCCATCACTTCACCGCCTTGATCGCATCACGCAGGGCCTTACGGGCGCGGGCCGTGCGCTTTTTCTTCGTCGCCTGAATGGCGGGGTTCACGAAGGGACGCGGACCCCGGTTGCCCTCGATAACCTTTGCCTTCTGCCCGAAGTCGATAAGCTGAGAACCATCCGGCCCCGGCAAGTTGCGGATTGCCGCGCGGCTTGCGCCAGACTTCTCCGGGATAAGCACCTTCGCTAAGTCCACGATCATTTCCGCGTTTTCGCGGTTCGCTTTCTCGAACTGCGCCTCGATCTCAGGCGTGATCCGGCCCAAGAGCGCCTTTGTCTCATTGAAGCCGGTCTTTTTCATGCTCAGAACTCAAGGAGCGTTGCGACGAGACCCGTCCCGCCGGTGATCGCGATAGTCCCGGCCAGATAGGCGCTGATGGCATCCAGCCGAACCACCCGGGCCGCACCGACCGGGATTGAGCCGACCGCGTATCCGCCGCTGATGTCCACCGCCCCCACGCCAGCAACGCCAACCGTGGATGCACCGTCACCGTCGATGACCGGGGAAAGCGACCCGGCAGTCGGGTTTCGAAGCACCAGAAGCGCCCGCTTGTTCGGGGTGTAGGCGAAGGTATCGCCCGCACCATCCAGAGTGATTTGTGTCGCCGTGGCTGCCGTAGAAGCGCCCGCGTCTGTCGCTGTAATCGTCGCCATGTCTTATCTCCTGATAGGGCGCTACTGCGCGACCCCAGATTCAACCAAAATATCCAGCATCGCGCCCTTATCATCGGCGTGCGCAATGCCCCGAATGTTCCATGTCTCGCCCCGCGCGACAGCTTGATCCGCTTCCGTCAGCCCATTGGCCTGCGGGCTTGTTCTGATGCGGATTGTCGCCGTGCGGACGTTCTCCACGGCCCCCGCCTCTACGCGCTCCTTGCCGGTCGTTTCGCGCACGTTGCCCCAGACAGTGAACAGCGGCGCGAACTCACCCACTACGTTGCCGTAATCGTCTATTTCCTCGCCCTGCCGGTTGAATGTCACCCGGTGGCGCAGGCGGCCCGCGCCCTTCATGGGCTGACACGCCGGTACGGCGCGATAAGCATCTCATGCGCATTGGTGGGCTGCACCCCGTCCGCCATCGTCTCCCGATATTCGTAGAGTGTCCCGATGTGGAGCAGGATGGCCGCCTTGATCGCTGAAGGCACGTTTGATGCTACACCGAAACCGGCGTCGAACGTGATGCTCACACCGGTCACGTCAGGCCCGATGCTCGGGCGCGCGAACGCATCCTCGAACCGGACATATCCGCCAATCGCATCTTCCTGAATCGTATAGAGACCCGGCGCGACTGTCTGCGCCGCCCCATCAAGATCAACGTATGAAACCGCAACCGATTGGACATCGGGGAAGGGCAACCGCATGATCCGATGCCAGTGGTCGTATTTCTGCACCCATGTTTGGGTGACGATGCACCGCCCCAGAATACCGGCCCTGCCGTCAAGGTGCGCCGTAGCGGCGGCAACAAGCCCGGTAATCAGGCCGTCTTCTGCTGTCACCTCAGGCTCCACCCGAAGGTGCGCCTTGGCCTCTGCCAGCGAAACTGGTGTTTCAGCCGGCGCCGTATTCAAAACGGGGCGGTGCATGTTATCAGGCTACCGGCGCGTCGTTGGGGTGGCCGCGAATGACCTGCGCAGCCATCGGGAAGCTGGGGCTGGTGCCGCCAGTTGCCGAGACTCGCACACGCAGATAGCGCTTGTTGCCGACATAGCCCCGGCGGTAGACCGCTTCATCGGTCGTGCCGGTGATCTGCGCCAGTTGATCGCCACCCAGAAGGTCGGACATAGCCACATCCGTGAACGTGGTGTCATCGTCCGATTCCTGAAGCAGTACGGTCATTGTCGGGCTTGTGCCGCTTCCTGCGCCAATGTCGATCACGCACAGGGCGGCATTGTAGCCCTGAAGATCAACGCTCGCGCCGTTCAGAGCGGCGGTGACGGCCTGCGGTGCAATCGACTGCGACACGCTGACGCCAGAATGAAAATCCTTCATCGGATCATCCTTTCGTTATTTTCCATGATGAATGCGCGGGCGATTAGCCGCCCGCGCCAAGGCTTAGGAAGTCGCGACTTTCAACAGCTTGATTGCTTCGAAGTTCTGAACCCCACCGCCAACGCGCTTCGTGGTGTAGAAGTGCACGTAAGGCTTGTTGGTATAGGGGTCGCGCAGAACCCGGATGCCGAAGCGGTCAACGATCAGATAACCACGCTGGAAATTGCCGAAGGCAAGCGGGAAGGCATTCGCCCCAACCGCATCCATATTGTCATCCGTGCGCACCGGCTTGCCGAGGAACGTGGGCGTTTCACCTGCGTTGGTCGGGTTGCCCCAGAGATAGGTGCCGTCGCCGTCCTTGAACTTGCGCATCGCCCCTGCGGTCACGTCCGAGGTGAGCCATACCGCGCCGTTGCGATATTGCTCTCTCAGGCTGTAATACAGGTCGATCATGGCATCAGCGCCATTGTTCGACGCGTTCGACAGCGCAGCTGCAACGCCAGTGGGCGTATAGCCGAGCTTGCCCCATTCGTAGTTGGCGTTGGGTACGTTCGCATAGGACAGCAGCCCACGAGGACGCTTCACGCCGTTGCCGCTGATGAAGGCAGCGCCTTCCTGCTCGGCAAACTCGATTGCAACCTCATTGCCCAGCCATTGAGCGATGTCCACGCGGGCATCGTCCAGCATCGTCTGCGTTGCCGCCGGGTTGGCGTAGATCTCCATGACGTTGAAGATCAACTCGCGCAGAGTCGGCGTGGCGGTTTCGGGTCGATCTTCTGTCTCTCCGACCCAGCCGGAACCTGCACCGCCCATGCTGACCAGCTTCTTGAACGTGTCCGTCGAAATGGACATGACCGAAGCAAGGTCGCGCATGACGGATACTGTGCCAGCAACGCGGTCGATGGTTTCCGACATTTCCTCGGGAACCAGATAGCCGCCGTCGGGGTCCGACTGCGTGGTCAGAGACGCCTTGACTTCAAGCGCGCCGAGGTCAGCGTCCGCAATGGCACGATCACCCTTACGGAACCACTTGGAAAACACCTCTGCATGTTCGCGCTTTGCAGGATCTGCGACATTGCCACCTGCCCCGCCCGCTTTCAGCGCGGCCATGGTTGCGTTGACATCATCCAGCGCCTTGTTCAGCGATGTGATGTCTGCGTTGATGCGGTCCACCTTTTCGGATTGGACAACATCCTCCTGCCCTTTTTTGAGGGCTTTGATCTCGGCATCGTTCTCGGCCTTGAATGCTTCGAAGGTTTTCGAGAGTTCGGCCAGAATGACCTTCGGGTCGCTCATGTCCGCACGGACTGAGACGATCCCACGCGCGCGCGGCGCACGGAAATGCTGGGTCATGATAATCTCCTCTATGACCTGATTGCAGCGATTAGACGCGTTGCCGCGTCCGTCCAGTCGTCAGCGCCGGGCGTGACGGTTGAGGCAGCGTCCTGCGTGCCCCCTTTCGCCTCGGCCAGAAGCGCTCGGCGTTCCGACCTTGGCATTCCACCTCTTGCCAACGCAGCATCCAGCTTGCGCAGCGAGGTTGTCTGTGTCTGAGCCGAGGAGGCCGCCAGCTTCGGCATCTCAAACTCGGCATCCGCGAAGCCCTTCGCGATGGCATCTTCGGCGGTCATATAGGTGCCATCGGAGGCGCGGGTTGGCCCGTCCAGCATCGCCATGATTTCCGGCTCCTTCATGCCGGTTCGCGCGGAATAGATCGCTGCCATGGAGGCGTCGAAAGTCTCGAAAACGTTTGCCGCATCGGAAAAATCGTGGCGGTTTCCAATGACTGCCCCCCAGGCATTGTGGATCATCATCACGGAGCCAGTGCCCATCAGCACGCTGTCGCCCGCCATCGCAATAATGGACGCGGCGGATGCGGCAACACCCATGACTTTGACAGTCACCTTGGCAGGATGCTCCCGCAGAAGGTTGTAGATCGCCAGACCCTCGAACATGTCCCCGCCGGGGCTGTTGATGTTCACCGTAACCGCATTCGCTCCGATGGATCGAAGCGCCGCGCCAGCGCGCTTCGCGGTGAAACCATCGCCCCACATATCCTCCCCGATGACATCGTAGATCGAGATGGTGTTCGGTTCGTCGGCTTCTGCGGCGTTGGGCTTTTCGGACCATTGCTCAAGAGCGTCCGATGGCGCATCCCAGACATAAGCCGAAGGGCGCTCGAAAGCCTTAGCTTGCGGTAGGTTCTTCAGGCTCATTGCTGTCTCCATTGTCTCCGCCAGCCGTATTCGGCGGGTCGTAGTATTGCCCGCCCTCGCCGTCTTCACGGGGATTGAGGTCTTCAAGGGCGCGTACCTCGTCAGGACTCATGACGCCCCATTGCAGGCCCTTCACGTAGGACTCCCACCGGGTCTTCATGTCGCCACGGACCAGCGCTGCGCGGTTGAAGCGGGCGTAAATCTCTGAATCATCGTCCGCGACCAAATCGCGGTTGATCGTTTCTTCCCAAGCGGTCAGGTGGTCTTCCAGCGTGTAGGTCACAAAGCCGATGGACTGTTGTTCAATGCCGCTGCCCCAGCTGGTGCTTTTCTCGGTGTCCCCGATCATGTGAGGCGGGACGCCAAAGAACATGGCAATGTCCGAGCGCGAAAACTTGCGACTCTCGATCCACTGCGCGTCTTCTGCCGTCATCGACAAAGGCCTTGCTTCCATCCCCTCTTCAAGGATGAGCGCCTTACCCTCGCTTTCGCCGCCTGACCTGTAGTTCTCCAAGCTGGCCCTTAGGAACTCAACACCTTCAGAACCGATCTTCGCGGGGTGCTGAAGCACCATGCTTGGGCGTGCACTGTTCTTAAACGTGGTCGATCCGTGGCGCTCCTGCGCCATGCTCAAACCGATGGTTTCCCGGGCGAAGGTGATCGGCGAAACACCCGTCACGCCGTCCAGCGTCATTCCGACAAGGTGGAAGACTTCCCGGGGCGGCAATCCGATGCGCGAACCGTTCCGGCGCGTGTACGTGTATTGAATCTCGCCGCTGTCCGCCTGCTTCACTTCCATGCGGTCAGGGTCCAGCGGTACAACCGAAACAACACGGTTCCTCGACCACGCGATAATGGCGTATGCGTTCCCCCTCAAAAGGATCTGCGCCTGCATCTGGCGGCGAAACTGAGAAGGCGTTTGCCATCCGTTCGGTTTCCGCCTCAACACGGTCCATAGCGCCGTGTCGGCGGCGTCCTCCCTGACTTTATCGCTCACCCTGCGCTTGACGTGCAGGGGCAGGTTTGCGACCGCGCCCGAGATGATCCGCACGCAGGCGTAAACCGCAGAAACTTGCATCGCAGAATGCGGTGTCACAGAAACGCCAGCATTCGTGCCAGTGTTCGCGGTGCGAATTGCTTCCTCGATATCCCTCGCCGTTACGATGCGCCCCCCATCAGCCGACTGCACAGCAGCTTTCGGACCGCCTTGCAGCCATTGGAAAAAGCCCATCACGTCTCCTTCAGAGTACCAGCGCGCCGCGTTCCGCGTAGACCGAGGGGCCGTTACCCTCATCCCGAGCGGTGGCCGCTCCAACCGCCATTGCCAGCGCAACCGCCATGTCGATCCGCCCTGTTGCTTTATGCTTCGTAAAGCGCCGCAGATCGGCGGGGGATGTGTCAAAAGTAGCGGAAGAAACCGCAGAGCGGAGTGCAGGGTTAACGTGTACCCGCAATCTGCCTTCCATGATCAACGTCTCAAGTTCGTCTACCGACCCCGGCATCCAGAGTGTTACCTCAGTTCCATCCGGCGCATCGCGCTTCCGCTTGTTCCATCCCTGCGGATGGTCCAGCATGGGGAATGATGCCCCCATATCGCCGCAAACCGCCTCAAAATCAGCGATCAGAAAGTTGTCATATGCGACGAAATCCAGATCGAACGCTTCGGAATCGTCAATCAAGTCCTGCGCAACAAAGTCTAGTCGCGTCTTTTTGCCCGGTGTTGCCGTCAGGAACCCCGCGTCAACCCACAAATCGTAGGGCGCACCGTCGCGCTCGGCCCGCGCTTTAATGGTATCGGCTGGCGTGTAGCCATGAACGAACGCCGCGAAGCATGGCTTTGCAGGAACCATTTGATGCGTTTTCTCGTCAAAGTGTGGATCGGAGAATCCGTCCTCGAAAACCAGCGCCTTGGCCGTGAGGTCGGTTTTCGCTGATAAGTCCAATCCGGCAAAAGCACGTTTCCCCTTGAATTGTTCAATCTCCATCGTGTGGTCTTCGATGCTTTCCCACATCTTTCGGCTGATCCACGCGCTTTCAGCGTCGGTCCATTCGCAGAAATGCAAGCGCCGGATGCCGTTGGCCTTCGCCGCGATGTCCTTGGCCTGCTTTACCTGAAGCGCCAAATAATCTTCGGTGATCGTCACCCCTAAGAGCGGGTTGGCCTTGATCCAGCACGAAGGATCTTCAAATGGCTCATCTTCCTCATCCAAAGCGCAGACGTAGGAGAATGTTGTGTCGTCTTCCACATCCTGAGCCGCGACCTTTACCGCGTGTTTGCGCTCGGCCCAGCAAATTGACTGGCGGTCAGATCCGCTGTTCGTAATCATCACAAGCAACGGCTGCTCACGGAATTTAAAGCCCCGCTCAAGAATCTCGATCACACCGCCGTCTGGGTGTTCGTGCACTTCATCGCAGAGGGCGAAGTGAGGGCGCGGGCCAGAACCCGTTTTTTTTGTCTCGCGCGATACCGGGCGAAAGAAGCTGCCAGATTTCATATGGGCAAGATTGTATTCCCGCCCCGGCCCACCGCTGCGCCGTATCACCTTATCAAGAGACGGCGATTGATTGACCATCTTCACCGCGTCGGTGAATAGAATGCCCGCCTGCTCTTTGGTCGCGCCAGCCGCGTAGATCTGTGCCCCGGCCTCGCCATCTGAAACCATGCCGTAGAGGCCAATGGCCCCGACCATGGGTGACTTGCCGTTTCCTTTGCCCTGCTCGATGTAGGCGCGCCGAAAACGCCGCTTGCCGGTCTTCTCCACCTTCCAACCAAATAGAGACCCGCAGATGAATTGCTGCGAGGGCTGCAAATTGAACGGCACCCCGTCAAACTGGCCTTCACTCAGACGCAGAACGGTAGAGCAAAAACGAAAAAACCGATCCGCTGCCTCCGCGTCAAAGTAGATGCCACGCTCATGTCCCGTCACCATGTCATCAAGGTGGCGCTTCGCCGCGTCCCTCACGTGTGGACCCGCTACAATCTCCCCGTGCTCAACAGCCTTGGCATACGCCGTGACCGGATCGTCAGTGGACAAACTTCGACCTATAGACGCCATATAACTGTGTGAATGATTTTCTCCACTCACCTGCCGCGAATTGCGATTCAGTGTAAAACTTTGAATCCCAGCAGCCTATAACGTGCCGCCCCACGACAAGGACGCGCCCCTTGGAAAGCTCACGCGACATAAAATTCATTGCAGAAACTCCGCACTTGGATCAACGCCGTCATCCTCCGGCGCATTCACCTTAGAGCGATCAACAGGTGTCCCGCCCATCTGCCCCAGCGTCATTCGCATCTGCGCGTAAACCGCAACTGGCGTTTCCGCCCCGTGCGTCCGCATCAGGTCAGTCAGCCGAGTGGCCACTTCGACAATCCCGCGATCAGAACGACCAAGCCAAGGATAGTCCGCGTTGAACTCATCCCAGATTGCCTTCTGCTCTTTCGTGAACCGCTTCGGAGCCGGTCCAAGGCTCTTCACTTTCGGGTTGGACCGGCCTTCAAACCGTCCTGCGTTCTTGGCAACCGCACCCGTGACTTTCGCCACTTGCTGCGGCAACCTCGGTCGGGACATATTCAAATCCTCTGTTTTGTGGATGTGAGAATTACACTTCCGACTCCGGTCAGGAGTTCTAAACCCCTAGACTTTTGATAGCCCCCGCCCCCTGAGCGCCCCATACAGCGCCGTTTCGGGCATCAGCCTATCGGCCACCCATCAGCGCCTATGGTGGGTCTGTAGCCTGCGTCTGCGCGGGTCTTAGCCTTATGGCAGTCCGTGCATATCGCTTGGAGGTTTTCTTCTTCGTCGTCGCCGTCCTTGTGGCGAGGGAT
>NZ_LWEX01000039.1 GCF_001634885.1 Sulfitobacter sp. HI0040
ATCCCGGTGCCTTTGGCGTGGCGCAGAACATGGCCCAAAGGCTCGGAGCGGTTCTGGTGGCAGGCGCGGTGTCGCGCTTGGTTTATGACTGCAATCGCCCGCCCGATGCCCCGGATGCGATGCCCGCCCGCAGCGAGCGGATCGTCGTGCCGGGCAATGCCACACTGGACGACGCCGCCCGCAAAGCGCGGACAGAGACCTATTACGCGCCCTTCCGCGCCGCCCTCGCGGCGGAAGTCGGGCGCAGGAAAGCGCCGGTGCTGGTGACGGTGCATAGTTTCACCCCGGTTTACTATGGCAAGCGGCGTCTGCTCGATATCGGACTGCTGCACGACAGCGACACGCGGCTGGCCGATGCCATGCTGGAGAGTGCAGCCGCCCATACCGACCTGAAAGTCGAACGCAACGCGCCCTACGGGCCGCAGGACGGTGTCACCCATACCCTGAAGGAACATGCGATTCCCGCCGGGCTGCCCAACGTGATGATCGAGATTCGAAACGACCTGATCGCGACGGAAGAGGATCAGGCCGCGATGGCGGAGCTTTTGTCCCGTTGGGTCAGCGCGGGTATCGCGCAGGTGCAGGGGCCGGCGGATGCATAGGGTGATGCGCGGCTATATCCGCGCGGTCGACGCGGTGAACTACCGGATCGGGCGGGTGATGATGTACGGCATCTTCGTGCTGATGGGCGTGCTGCTCTGGTCGTCGGTCAGCAAGACCTTCTATCTGCCCTCGCTCTGGACGCTGGAATTCGCCCAGTTCACCATGGTCGCCTATTATATCCTCGGCGGTCCCTATTCGATCCAGCTTGGGTCCAACGTGCGGATGGATCTGCTCTATGGTGAATGGTCGCCGCGCCGCAAGGCGTGGACGGATGCGATCACCGTTCTGTTCCTGATCTTCTACCTTGTCGTGCTGCTCTATGGGGGCATCGGCTCCACCGCCTATTCGCTGGGCTACTGGGGGACCGAGCCGCTGTCGTTCTTCGGTGGGCTCATTACCGGCGCGGAAGAGGTCGGTCGCATGGAAACCTCTCCCTCCGTCTGGCGGCCATGGCTCTGGCCGATCAAGACGGTGATGGTGGTGGGGATCTTCCTGATGTTGCTGCAATGCATATCCGAGTTGCTGAAGGACATTCTGCTGCTCCGGGGCGAGGCTGTCTGAATGTCGTATGAACTGATCGCCACGCTGATGTTCGCATCGATGATGCTGATGCTGCTGACGGGGCAGCGGGTCTTCGGGGCCATCGGGTTCGTCGCCGTGGTAGCCGCGCTGCTGCTCTGGGGGGACAAGGGCGGATACGATCTGGGCTTTGCCGCCGCGATGAAGCTGATGAAGTGGTATCCGCTGCTGACGCTGCCGATGTTCATCTTCATGGGCTACGTCCTGTCGGAATCGCGCATCGCGGACGATCTTTACCGGATGTTCCATGTCTGGATGGGCGGGCTGCGCGGCGGGCTGGCGATCGGGACGATCGGGCTGATGGTGCTGATTTCGGCCATGAACGGGCTGTCGGTCGCGGGCATGGCCATCGGCTCCACCATCGCGCTGCCGGAATTGCTGAAGCGCGGCTATGACAAACGGATGGTGACGGGGGTCATACAGGCGGGATCGAGCCTTGGTATTCTGGTGCCGCCGTCGGTCGTGCTGGTGCTTTACGCGATGATCGCGCGGCAGCCGGTGGGGCAGCTTTGGCTGGCGGGTGTTGTGCCGGGGCTGATGATGGCCACGCTTTTCGTGGCCTATATCGCCCTGCGCTGCTGGTGGAACCCGGTCCTCGGCCCGGTGCTGGAGCCCGAAGATCGCGACATGCCGCGCGGCGAAAAGCTGCGCCTGCTGCGCGCGGGGATCCTGCCCATCGGCATTTTCGCCGCCATGATGGTGCCCTTCGTCAACGGCTGGACCTCGCTGGTGGAAAGTTCGGCCATCGGGGCCGGGGTCGCCTTTCTCGCCGCGGTTCTGAAGGGTCGCATGACGCGCGAGGTTTTCGAGAATTCGGTGCGCAACACGCTGGGCATCACCTGCATGTTCATGTGGATCATCCTTGCGGCGCTGGCCTTTGGCGCGGTCTTCGACGGGCTGGGTGCGGTGAAGGCCATCGAGGGGCTGTTCACCGAGCAGTTGCACCTCAGCCCGTGGATGATCCTGATCGTCATGCAGTTGTCGTTCATCCTGATGGGCACCTTTCTCGACGATACGGCGATGCTGGTGATCGTGGCGCCGCTTTACGTGCCGCTGGTGGGCGAACTGGGGTTCGACCTGATCTGGTACGGCATCCTTTACACGATCACGACGCAGATCGCCTATATGACGCCGCCCTTTGGGTATAATCTGTTCCTGATGCGGGCGATGGCCCCGCCCGAGATCACGCTGCGCGACATCTATGCCTCCATCACGCCCTTCGTGCTGGTGATGGTGCTGGCGCTGATCCTCGTGATGGTCTTTCCCGAACTGGCGACATGGCTGCCAGACTACATTTACGACCAACCCTAACAAGAGCCGCCGCAAAGGCTGCCGCATCATTCAACATAGGAGAGAAGAGAATGACGACACGCAGACATTTCCTGAAGACCGCGGCAGTGGCCGGGCCGGCGGCGCTGGCCACACCCAGCATCGTGCGCGCCCAGACGGCGATCAAATGGCGGATGCAGACCTATGCGGGCTCCGCACTGGGCGAACAGGTCACGAAGCCGGCTGTCGATTTCATCAACAACGCCGCCAACGGCGAGATGGAGATCGAACTGTTCTACGCGGACCAGATCGTGCCCACCGGCGAATTGTTTCAGGCGATGCAGCGCGGCACGATCGACGCGGTGCATTCGGACGACGATTCCATGGCCTCGCCCACGCCGCTGCAGCAGTTCGGCGGCTATTTCCCCTTCGCGACGAAACACATCCTCGACGTGCCGGTGCTGTTCAACCAGTACGGGTTGGCCGATATCTGGCGGGACGAATACGCCAAGGTCGGCGTGCAGTGGCTGTCGGCGGCGGGTCAAGACCCGTGCAACTTCAACACGACAAAGGAAATCACCTCCGTTGCCGATCTCGACGGGCTGAAGCTCTATACCTTCCCGACGGCGGGCCGCTTCCTGTCGCGCTTTGGCGTTGTGCCGGTGAACATCCCCTATGAAGACGCCGAGGTTGCCGTGCAGACGGGCGAGCTCGATGGCATGGCGTGGTCCGGCATCACCGAGGATTACACCGTCGGCTGGGCCGATGTGACGGACTACTTCCTGACCAACAACATCTCGGGCGCATGGATCGGGTCCTTCTTCGTCAACCAGCAGCAGTGGTCGGACTTGCCCGAGCACCTGAAGCAACTGGTGATGGCGGGCATCGACGCGGGCCATACCTATCGCAACCAGTGGTACTGGGGCGGCGAGGCACGGCTGCGGGCCAAGGGCGACAAGCTGGCGCTGCGCACCGTTCCGGCGGCCGAATGGGCAGAGGTGGAGAACGCGGCCAAGGAATTCTGGAGCGAGATCGCCGAGGAAGGCGAGATCCACGCCAAGATCGTCCAGATCTTCCGCGACTACAACGAAGTCATCAACCAGGCCGGACCGCCCTACACCAACGGCTGATCCGAAGTTGAACCTGCATCTGAAAAGAAGGGACGGCCCTGCCGGGCCGTCCTTTGACCCTGACCAACGGAGACCGAAATGCCCGGCACCCTTTCTTTCGCGGATCTCAAGAAGCGCGTCGCGGACGGCAGCATCGATACGGTGCTCGTCTGCATGGTGGACATGCAGGGCCGCCTTATGGGCAAGCGGTTCCACGCGGCGAACTTCGTCGAAACCTCTTTCGAGGAAACGCATTGCTGCAACTATCTGCTCGCCACGGATCTGGAGATGGCGACGCCGGGTGGCTATGCCTCCACCTCCTGGGAAGCGGGGTACGGCGACTATGTGATGAAGCCGGACCTTGACACCATCCGTCCCGTCCCGTGGCTGGACGGCACGGCGATGGTTCTCTGCGACATGGTGGACCATCACCACCACGAACCGATCCCCCATTCGCCCCGTGCCATGCTGAAAAAGCAGATCGCGCGGCTGGCCGAGCTTGGCTTTGACGCGATGATGGCGACTGAACTGGAATTCTTCCTCTTTGCCGACAGTCTTGAGACGATCCGGGCGGGGGGCTTTCGCGAGCTGCGCCCGATCAGCGGCTACAACGAGGATTACCACATCTTCCAGACCACCAAGGAAGAGCATGTGATGCGGCCCATCCGCAATCACCTATATGCCGCGGGTCTGCCCATCGAGAATTCCAAGGGCGAGGCCGAGGCCGGGCAGGAGGAGCTGAACATCCGCTATTCCCCGGCGCTGGACTGCGCGGATTACCACACGATCGCCAAACATGCGGTGAAGGAAATCGCGTGGCAGCAGGGCCATGCCGCCAGTTTCCTGCCCAAGTGGCACAAGGACCGGGTCGGAAGCTCCAGCCATGTGCACCAGTCGCTGTGGAAGGATGGCAAACCGGCGTTCATGGACGAGGGCAATGAACTCGGCATGTCCGAGCTGATGAAACACTACATGGCCGGGCTGATCGCCCATGCGCCGGAATATACCTATTTCCTTGCCCCCTATATCAACAGCTACAAGCGGTTCGCCAAGGGAACCTTTGCGCCTACGAAAACCGTGTGGTCCGTGGATAACCGCACCGCGGGCTTCCGCCTCTGCGGGGCGGGAACAAAGGGCGTGCGCGTGGAATGCCGCATCGGCGGGTCGGACCTGAACCCCTATCTGGCGCAGGCCGCGATGCTGGCGGCGGGGATCAAGGGGATCGAGGACAAGATGCAACTGGCCCCGCCCACACGCGGCGATGTCTACGAGGATGCCAAGGCGGACGATATTCCCCAGACGCTGCGCGCGGCGCATGACAAGCTGAAGACCTCGGCCTTCCTGCGCGCGGCGATGGGCGATGACGTGATCGACCATTACGCGCGCGCCGCCGAAGTCGAACTGGAAGAGTTCGACCGGGTGGTGACCGACTGGGAAATCGCCCGCGGGTTCGAGCGGGCCTGACCGGCGCCGCCATGCGCCCTGCGCTGATTTTTGAGAGGACCAAGATGACCATCACCTGCATCTCCCCCATCGACGGGAGCACCTATGCAACCCGTGAACCCCTGAGCGGGGCAGAGGCCGCTGATGCCGCCGCCCGCGCCCGGGCGGCGCAAAAGGACTGGGCCGCGCGACCGCTTCAGGAGCGAGTTGACCTCGTTCTCGGGGCACTGGCTGAAATCGAGAAGACCCAAGACCGGATGACCACCGAACTGGCGCACCAGATGGGGCGACCCATCCGCTATGGCGGCGAATTCGGCGGGTTGAAAGAACGCACCATCCATATGGCGAAGATCGCGGCAGAGGCGCTTGCGCCCGAAGTGGTAGAGGACAGCGCCGCCTTTACCCGCAAGATCGCGCGGGAACCACACGGCGTCGTCTTCGTGGTGGCGCCGTGGAACTATCCCTACATGACCGCCAACAACACCATCGCGCCCGCGCTGATCGCCGGGAACGCGGTCATCCTGAAACACGCGGCACAAACCATCCTTGTGGGCGAACATCTGGCGGAGGCCTACCACGCGGCGGGCGTGCCGAAAGACGTCTTCCAGAACGTGGTGCTGGACCACGCCACCACGGCGGAACTGATTGCAAACCGCGCCTTCGATTTCGTCAATTTCACCGGCTCCGTCGGCGGCGGGCAGGCGATGGAACGGGCGGCGGCGGGCACCTTTACCGGGGTCGCCACGGAGCTGGGCGGCAAGGACCCGGGCTATGTCCGGGCGGATGCGAACCTTGAGGCGGCGGTCGATACGCTGATGGATGGCGCGATGTTCAACGCAGGCCAGTGCTGCTGCGGGATCGAACGGATTTATGTGCACGAAAGCCTCTATGACGCCTTCGTGGAAAAGGCGGTGGCGTGGGTGCGCCAGCAGAAGCTGGGCAATCCGCTGGACAAGGACACCACCATGGGCCCGATGGCGAACGTTCGTTTCGCCAGTGAGGTCCGCGCGCAGATCGAAGAGGCCATCGCGGCGGGTGCCACCACGCATATCGAAAAGATGGCCGCCGACGACGGGGGCGCCTATCTGACGCCGCAGGTGCTGACGGATGTGACCCATGACATGCGCGTCATGCGCGACGAAAGCTTCGGCCCCGTGGTCGGCATCATGCCCGTAAAGGACGACGAAGAAGCGATCCGCCTGATGAACGACAGCGAATTCGGGCTGACGGCGGCGATCTTCACCGCGGATGCCGAAGCGGCAGAAGCCATTGCCCGGCGGCTGGAGACCGGCACCGTCTTCATGAACCGCGCCGATTACCTCGATCCCGCCTTGTGCTGGACCGGGTGCAAGAATACAGGGCGCGGCGCAGGCCTGTCCGAACTGGGCTACCTCGCGCTCACCCGTCCGAAATCCTACCATTTCAAGAAAGCCTGACCCATGACGCCTGTTGCCAACTGGTCCTATCCCACTGCCGTCCGCTTTGGCGCGGGGCGCATTTCCGAACTGGGGGAGGCCTGCGTCGCCGCCGGGATACAGCGGCCCCTTCTCGTGACCGACAAGGGGCTGGCGGGGCTGCCGATCACCCGCGACACGCTTGACCTTCTGGAAGCGGCGGGGCTGGGCCGCGCCGTATTCTCCGACGTCGACCCGAACCCGACCGACGCCAATGTCGAAGCGGGGGTGAAAGCCTACCGCGAGGGCGGGCACGACGGGGTAATCGCCTTCGGCGGCGGCTCGGGGCTCGATCTGGGGAAAGCGGTGGCCTTCATGGCGGGGCAGGCGCGACCCCTGTGGGATTTCGAAGACGTGGGCGATTGGTGGACCCGGGCGGATGCGGATGCCATCGCGCCGGTCGTGGCGGTGCCCACCACGGCGGGCACCGGGTCAGAGGTGGGGCGCGCCAGTGTCATCACCAATTCCGACACCCATGAAAAAAAGATCATCTTCCACCCCAGGATGCTGCCCGGCATCGTGATCTGCGACCCGGCGCTGACGGTGGGCATGCCCCGCGCGATCACCGCGGGCACCGGTATGGATGCCTTCGCCCATTGTCTGGAAGCCTATTGTTCGCCGCATTACCACCCGATGAGCCAGGGCATCGCGCTGGAAGGCATGCGGCTGGTGAAGGAATATCTGCCTGTCGCCTATGACGATGGTGACGATCTGGAAGCGCGGGGGCACATGATGTCCGCCGCCGCCATGGGGGCAACCGCGTTCCAGAAGGGCCTCGGCGCGATCCATGCATTGAGCCACCCGATTGGTGCGGTTCATCACACTCATCACGGCACGACCAACGCGGTGGTGATGCAGCCGGTCCTGCGGTTCAACCGCGCCGCAGTCGAAGACCGGCTGGCCCGGGCGGCGGCCTACCTTGGTATCGAAGGGGGCTTTGACGGGTTTTACGATTTCGTGGGCGGGTTGAACGACAGGCTTTCGATCCCGGCGAACCTCACCGCTCTTGGCGTGAAGAACCCCGATATGGATGCGCTCGTCGCGTCGGCGCTGCGGGATCCGTCGGTCGGCGGAAACCCGGTCGAGATGACGGCGGAAAACACCCGAGCCCTGCTGGAAGCCTGCTTCTGAACGACAGCCCCGGGGTAGTGGAGCCCGGCGGAGGCGCCTCAGCTTTCCGCCGGGTTCAGCCCGCACCAGCGCGCAATGAACAGTGCCAGCAGCACGGTCAGTTCCCGGCATGACGAAAGCTCCACCCTTTCGTCAAAGCCGTGGATGTTCTCGGCCCGCGGGCCGATGCAGAAGGCCGGGATGTCGTAGTAGAGACCATAGAACCGTGTATCGGTCAGGGCGGTCATCTTGTGCTCCCGCAGGGGTTCATCGGGGCCGAAAACCTCTGCAAAGGCGTCGCGCATGACCGAGAGGGCTGGATCCGCTTCCGGACCTAAGACATAGCCTTCGGCCTGAAACCCGTTCCAGATCACCTCCGGCGGGCTGTTGGACAGGAAGGGATGATCGCGCGCCGCACGCGCGACGCAGGCCTCGATCTCGGCCCGGGCCTCTGCCAGATCCTGCCCCGGCAGCACCCCCATGCGGCAGTCGATATCGCACCATGCGGGCACACTGCTGGCCCAGTCCCCGCCCGCGATTTTGCCGGCGTTGAAATTGAGCGGATGCGGCACCTCTGCATAGACAGGATCACGGGCGGCGCGGGCGTTCCAATCGGCCTCCAGCTCCCGCAGGGCGGTGATCATGTCATACCCCGCCATGATCGCGTTCGACCCTTCGCCTGCGACTGAGACATGCACCGGCTTGCCCCGCACCCGAAGGCGGAACCACAGCGCGCCCACCTGCGCGCGGTTGATCGTGAGCAAGGAGGGTTCAGGCAGCACCGCCAGATCGGCCCGGTAACCCCGTTGCAGGGTCGAAAGCGCGCCAAGCCCGGTGCTTTCCTCTTCGATCACCGACTGGAAATGCACCGTCGCGGCGGGAACATATCCGGCGGCCTTCAGCGCATCCAGGGCAAAGAGCGCCGCGACCGTCCCGGCTTTCATGTCGCCCGCACCGCGCCCGTACATCCACCCGTCGCGGATGACCGGATCGAAAGGCGGATCGCGCCACATCTCCGCCGGGCCGGTCGGAACGACATCCAGATGCCCCTGAAGGATCAGCGAACGGCCCTTCGTGGTTTCGGGATGGTGACTGCCCACCACCGAACGGGCCCGCGAAAAATCGCCATCGATCGGCCCGAAGCCCGGCAGATGCTGCAGATCGGAGAGGTTGATGCTCCAGTCGTCCACCTTGTAGCCGCGTTTGCGCAGCGCATCCGCCATGAAATCCTGCGCGGGGCCCTCTTCGAACCGAAGGCTGGGAATGGCGACGAAATCGGCGAGGAAACGGGTCTGCGCCTCGAAGCCTGCATCAACGGCGCGCGTGATCTCTTGGTGCAGGTTGGGGGGCAGGGGCGGTGCGGATGTATCGGTGGCCATGGAGCGATCCTTTTTGCTGAGTCTCACTTTCCGTGTCCTGCGCACGGGGTCAACCGGGCGCGCATCTGCTGCCCGCCGGTGCGGCGTGGACAATCGCGCGCCGCACTACAGATCCCCTGATGAAGGGTCTCACTGTCGGGAACCCGCGTGGACCGGAATGACACAATGACCGATGATCCCCTTTTCGCCTTCGAGCCCTACCACATTGCCCTCGCGGTGGTGGGCCTGATCGTGATCGCCGCGCGTTGGCTGCCGCGATTGTTCTCGCACCGCGATCCGGTTTCCGCGCCGCTGATGATCCTGTTCGGAGCGGGCGCGGCGCTGCTGGTGCCTGACGTGCCCAGCCTGCCCGACCCGCGGACCACGCCACTGCCCTGGGAACTGGTGAGCGAGCTTGCCGTGATCGTGGCGCTTTTCGGGACGGGGATGCGGATCGACAGTCTCGGCACCCTGCGCCAGTGGTATCCGACGATCCGAATGCTCGGCATCGCGATGCCGCTCACGATTCTTGCGGTCATGCTTCTGGGTATCGGGATCGAGGGGCTGACCGTCGCGGGCGCCATTCTGCTTGGTGCGGTGCTGGCCCCGACGGACCCGGTGCTGGCCGCCGATGTGCAGGTCGGCCCCCCGCATCAGGGAGAGGAACACCCGGTGCGGTTCACCCTGACCACCGAAGCGGGGCTGAACGACGGCCTCGCCTTTCCTTTCGTCTACCTTGGCCTGATCGTCGCGGCGGAGGGGCTGAACCCCGGAGCATGGGCGTTTGACTGGCTGGTCTGGGACGTCGTCTACCGCATCGCGGCGGGTGTGGCGATGGGCTGGGCCGGGGGGCGGGCGCTGGGGCTTGTCCTGTTCGTCATTCCGCGCGGGCGGGTTCTGGCGGATACCGGATCGGGCGTCATCGCGCTGGCGGGCGTGTTGTTGTGCTACGGCTCCACCGAACTGGTCGAGGGCTATGGCTTCATCGCTGTGGCCGTCATGGGGCTGACCCTGCGCCGCGTGGAAGAGGACCACGATTTTCACCGGCATCTGCACGATTTTTCGGAATCCATCGAACATGCGCTGACGGCTCTTCTGCTGGTCGCATTGGGGAGCGTCCTGCCGATGCTCTTTGCCGATCTGACCTGGGTGCATGGGATCGTCGCGCTGACGCTGATCCTGGTTATCCGGCCCCTCGCGGGGTGGGTCGCCCTGCTTGGATCGGACCTGTCGCGGACCGACCGGGGGGTGGTGTCCATCTATGGCGTGCGGGGCATCGGGTCGATCTATTACCTGTGCTACGCGGGGCGGCACATGGAATTCGTGAACGAAACCCAACTTTGGTCACTGGTGGCGCTGGTGATCCTGCTT
>NZ_LWEX01000040.1 GCF_001634885.1 Sulfitobacter sp. HI0040
ATTACCTTGCTACTGTCCCACCCCTGCCCCGATCCTGCCTGAATTCTCGGTCATTGCTGTGCCCTGAAAGAAGAATAGTGATGAAGGAACGGGCATGGATCGCCTCACGGAAATGGAAGCATTCGCCACGGTCGTCGATCAGGGCGGATTCACCGATGCCGCCAAGAAGATGGGCATCTCCAAGTCGGCTGTATCAAAGCACGTCTCTTCATTGGAAGCGCGCCTTGGGGCTCGCCTTCTGAACCGCACGACGCGGCGGGTTTCCCCGACGGAGATCGGGCTTGCCTATTACGACCGCGCCCGGCGGGTGCTGAACGATGCAGGCGAAGCGGATGCGCTGGTGACGTCGATGCAATCGGCCCCCTCCGGCCTTCTGCGCATATCCGTCGCCACGGACTTCGGCGTCAATCACCTTTCCCCCGCCCTGTCGGAGTTCCTGTCCGACTTCCCGGACATCACCGTGAACATGGTGCTCAACAATCGCTACGTCGAACTGATCTCTGAAGGGTTCGACATGGCCGTGCGCATCGGAGAGCTGGAAGACAGCACGCTGCGCGCGCGGAAACTTACGGAAACCACGAAGCGGATGATCGCCTCCCCCAAGTATTTCGAGCAATATGGCAGGCCCGACAAGATCGACGATCTGAACAACCACAAGCTTCTGCACTATTCCAACCAGTCCTCGGGCAATGTCTGGAAGCTGACCGCGCCTTCGGGCGAAAAGCGTCAGGTGCGCACGGCGGGCTGGCTGTCGGTGAACGATGGGCAGTCCCTGCTCAACGCCGCGATTTCCGGTCTGGGCATCGCCTATTTGCCCAGCTTTCTTTATTCCGACGCGATGGAGAAGGGCCTTGTAGAGGATGCCATCCCCGACTTGCCCCTGGAAAACCAAGGCATTTACGCGGTCTATCCACCCGGCCGCTTCACCCAGCCAAAAGTGCGCGCCTTCATCGATTTTCTGGTTCATACCTTTGCCGAAAAAGGCCCCAACGACTGGTAATTCTATATCCGACCTCCCTCGGTGAACTGGGTCGCAAAAGTCAGCGACCTGCCCCCGCCCCCTTTGATAAGGGCGGGGTTTTTCTTCTGCCTCTTGCTGTTTTCCCGCCCAGATTTGGCCCTCATCCTGCGCTAGGGTCCGACCCCGGAAGAAGGAAGACGAAGAAGGGGTTCGCGCCATGGATCTGATCGACTGGCTGACGAGACCGACATGGAGGTCGGAGATCGCCCTGAGCACCCGCCCTCACTCCGCCGGGAGCACGACGGCTTCGACGCGACGATTGGCTTCGCGACCCTCCGGGGTGAGGTTGGAAGCGACCGGAGAGAGATAGCCCATCCCTTCGGCATCCAGCCGCCCGGCCTCCAGCCCGTAGTCCCGGATCAGGCGTTCGCGTACCGATCGCGCCCGCTGGCGTGACAGGCTGATGTTGCCCGCCAGACTGCCCACGGTATCGGTATGCCCCACGAGTGCCACCCGCAGATCGGGATGGTTTTTGACGAAGGCCGCCAGTTCGCCTAGGACCGAGTACTCCCCCGCCTGCAGTTTCGAGGTGCCGGAACCGAAATCGAGCCCCGGCAACAGCGCGTTGCCCTGCGCCAGCAGTGTCTCTGCCAGTTCCCCCTCCGCCGGTATCGCCACTTCCGCCGCCGGAGAGACCTGCCGCAGCGCGGGGGCCGTCCGCTCCACACCGGCGCCATCGCCGAGCGTCCCGGCGCGGATGATCTGCAGATAGGCTGCCGTGGACGACGCGCTGGCCAGAATGGTCACTGCTTCGGTCGGCGGGGAGTCGTCCTCCCCCCGCACCGCGGTGATGAAATGATAGGCACGCACGTTGACGTACATCGCAGGGCCGGGCAGCGTTTCGACGGCAAAGCGGAAATCGAACCCCCCGCATTGTTCGGCCGCGCAATCCAGTACGATTTCGAAACCCGCTTCGACCAACTGGGCGCGCAGGGGCGCCACGATCTGCAGGGGCGTCAGGCCGCGTCCTTCCAGCCGCCAGGCCGCGCGCCTTACCTCGCCATCAAACGCAAGTTGCGCCACCACCCCTTCGGAAAAGACGCCGACCGGCGCGACATAGCGATCGGGCCCCGTATCTCTTTCTGCCGTCAGCTGGGCATTCGACGGCAGTTTGAGTTCCAGCGCCAAGGCACCCTGCGGTAGTATCGCCAGTGCGAACGCGAGGCCCGAGAGCCATGCCCGCATGATCCGGGACGCCGGATGCTTCATCGCGCCTGTGCGTGATATTCGTCGTTCGGTCGCATATCGGTACCGCTGGCCACGCGGTTCGTCATGTTGAAGAACCCCGCGACGCTGGCGATATCGAAAATATCCCGGTCGGAAAAACCGACCTCGCGCAGGGCCTGACGGTCATCTTCCGTCACCGCGGCGCTTTCCCGTGTGAGTTTCACGGCGAAATCCAGCATCGCCATCTGTCGCGCGTCGATCTTAGCCACGCGGTAATTCATCACCAGTGCTTCGCCCAGTTGCGGATCCCCCGACAGGGCCCGCACCGCCGCGCCATGGGCGACGAGGCAATAGTAGCACTTGTTATAGGACGATACCGCCACCGCGATCATCTCACGCTCCAGCTTCGAGAGCGCGGAATCCCCCAGCATCAGGTCGTTGTACATGGCGGTGAAGGCATTCAGCTTGTCGATATCGAAGGCATAGGCCCGCAGGACATTGGGCACCATGCCCAGCTTTTCCTCGCAAACCTCGAAGTATTTGCGCGTTTCCGCCGGCAGGGGGTGGACCATCGGCAGGTCGAGTGCGGTAGGTGCTTCGTTGCTCATGGCGGCATCCTTCATTCTGGTGACGTGCGATAGTGATAGCCTTCGACGCGCTCGAATCCCATCGATCGGTAAAGCGCATTCGCGGCTTCGTTCTCCTTCACGCAGAGAACGGCGATGTCCTGCGCCCCCTGCTCCGCTGCCCAGAAGGCGGCGCGGCGCATGATCCAGCCCGCGACCCCCTGTCGGCGCTGATGGGGCAGAACCTCTATGGCGTGGACCATGCAGACGCCCTCATGCACAGCGGCGAAACCGACGCCCGCGGGCTTTTCGTTCCACCGGGCAAGGATCGATGTTTTGCAGGCGGCCCGGTGCATCACGGCAAGACGCGCGGGGCCGATCCCGGCAGAAGCCCAGATGTCTTCCATGATGGCGAGCGGTTCCCAGATGGCAAAGGCCGTGACCCTCGGAATGGCCTTGTTCGTCAGCGCCGCGATGGGCGCCTTCCACAGGTTTACCGGGTCTTTTACCGCGTATCCGCGTTCCGCCAGCATGGTGTCGAGCGCACGGTCCTCTGCCAGAACCATGAAGAGCGGTTTCTGGCCCACATCCTTCATCGCGGCCTCGGCGGCGGCGATGTCATCCGGCGCGATGACGCCATGCGCGGACGCCGCCGATACCCTTTGCCCCCCGCCCTTGCCTTCGCGCAGGGTCCATGGCCCCTCCTCCCAGCGGCGGGCGGCTGGCCATGTGCCGTCGATGGCAGCCAGCAGGGCGTTCCGGTCAGCGATCACGCAAAGGTCTCTTCGAGGCGGGCGAGCGCTTGGTCGATCTGGTCCTGATCGTTACCCCTGATCACGATATGCGCGCCATATCGGCCATCTTTCTGAAACGGATAGGATCCGAAGGCCAAGGCGGGGAAAGCCTCCGCGATGTCGGAAAGCGGCCCGGCGATATCCCCCTCGCCTCTCTCGACCCGCATGGTTTCGGACAGCAGCGGCGCGCCGCCGGTCAGCGTGGGCAGGATACTGTCCACCATCGCCTCGAACACGGCAGGTACCCCCGCCATCACATGCACGTTTTCCAGAATGAAGCCCGGCGCGGCGGAAACCGGGTTGTCGATCAGCGTAGCACCTTCGGGAATGCGCGCCATGCGCAGCCGGGCGGCATTCAGCTCGGTTCTCGACTTGTCGTAATGCTCTGCCAGAATGGCGCGCGCATCATCGCGCACGTCGATCGAACGGTCGAAGGCGGCAGCAATACATTCGGCGGTGATGTCGTCATGCGTGGGGCCGATTCCCCCGCTGGTGAAGACATAGGTGTAGGCGATGGAAAGCGATTGCACCGCGGCGATAATCGCCCCGTGCTCATCCCCGATCACCCGCGCCTCTTTCAGGTCCACGCCTATATCGCACAGCTTCTGCGCCAGATGGTGCATGTTGCTGTCCCGCGTCCGCCCCGACAGGATCTCATCCCCGATGACAAGCATCGCTGCGGTCGGGTTCGCCATGGGGGTACCTCCTTGAGATTGGCTGACCTTGGGTATAGGCCGCTGCCCATGCGCTTTCAAACCCAACTTGTCCCCGCGCGGCTCGACCGACGCTACAAGCGGTTTCTGGCGGACTGCACTCTGGAAGAAAGCGGCGAAACGATCACGGCGCATTGCGCCAACCCCGGCGCGATGACGGACCTCGCCACGGCGGGCACGCGGGTCTGGCTGGAGCCGAACGACGATCCGAAGCGCAAGCTGAAGTACGGCTGGCGGCTGGTCGATCACGAGAACGGCCATTTCACCGGCGTCGATACCGGCAGCGCGAACCGTCTTGTCGCCGAAGCACTGGACGCGGGGCTTGTTCCGCCGCTCAAGGCCTATGGCACGCGCCGGGCAGAGGTCCGGTACGGAGAAGGCTCCCGGGCTGACTTCCTGCTGAGCGAGCCCGGCCTGCCGGATGCGTGGGTAGAGGTCAAATCCGTCACGCTTTGCCGTGACGGCGCACTGGCGGAGTTTCCAGACAGCGTAACCGCCCGGGGCGCGCGCCACCTTACGGAACTGGGGCGCATGGCCGCCGCAGGCCACCGCGCAATGCTCATCTACTGCGTGCAGCGGACCGATTGCACCGATGTCACCCTCGCGCGCGATATCGACCCTGCCTATGCCGCCGCGTGGGATGCCGCCCGCGCGCAGGGTCTGGAAACCATAGCCCTGGGGACCCACATCAGCCCCCAGGGCATTACCGTTACCGGCCCGCTGGGCTAGGCATCGTGAGTGCAGGTACTGGCACCTCCGGTCCCACCGCGATAAGAAAGGAAAACTATCGATGGAGTATCCGGTGAGCGAGCAGCACCGAGGCCGTCAGACCAAGGACGGCATTCGCATTTACGACCCTTCCGATTTCGCGGGCATGCATGCGGCAGGACGGCTGGCCGCGCAAATCCTTGACGAGATTGCGGAACATGTGACCGTAGGCCAGACGACCGGAGCGCTTGACCGGATGATCGAAAAAAAGGTCGAAGCCGCCGGCGCGAAATCGGCGACCATCGGCTACAAGGGATATGCCCACGCGAGCTGCATCTCGGTCAATCATGTTGTCTGCCACGGCATCCCCGGCGACAAGAAGCTGAAGGACGGCGATATCCTCAATATCGACGTCACCGTGATCGTCGATGGCTGGTACGGCGATACCTCACGGATGTATGTGGCGGGCAAACTCAGCCGGAAGGCGGAGCGCCTCATTCAGGTCACCCACGACAGCCTGATGCGCGGCATCGATGCGGTGCGGCCCGGGAATACCTTCGGCGATATCGGTCATGCGATCCAGACCTATGCGGAAAGCCACCGGATGAGCGTCGTCACGGATTTCTGCGGCCATGGGCTGGGTCGGGTGTTTCATGCCCCGCCCAATGTGCTGCATTACGGGCGCCCCGGCACCGGGGCGATGCTAGAACCCGGAATGTTCTTTACCATCGAGCCCATGGTGAACCTTGGCCGGGCGGAAACCAAGACACTCTCCGATGACTGGACGGCGGTCACTCGGGACAAGTCGCTGTCGGCCCAGTTCGAACATTCGGTCGGTGTCACGGAAGATGGCTGCGAGATATTCACGCTGTCGCCCGCGGGTCGCTTTCATCCC
>NZ_LWEX01000041.1 GCF_001634885.1 Sulfitobacter sp. HI0040
CGCCTACGGCAGCAAGACGGATGCCTATGCGACGTTCAAAGGGATGTTGGAAGATGGCAATCCACCTGACAATTTCGACGCGCTCTTGAAAGAAGCTGCAGCGGCGGGCAAGCGGTTCGAAACTTCCCTTGAAGCGGTGCCCGATCGGTAAGTGGGCCAGCTTGCCGTGACCCTTTGGCATTATCGTTTACGACGCCCCGCTGGAAGATGTAGCATCGGCTGATAATACGGTCGGAGAAAGCACAATGATTGAGACGGAAAAGGATAGGCAGCACCTCGGGCTAGAGGAGCAATGCGCGCCTGACCTGACGGGGCACCGTTTCCCAATTGCTGTGCACGTTGCAGACATGCCCGATGACCTCGGCAAGCTGCTGGATATCGGGCTCGAGGAGCATTTCCGTGGCGGCTGATGTCAATTCGTATGACGCGTGGTTTCGCGCGAAGGTGCAGGCCGCGCTGGAGGAGGAATGCACGGGAACATCTCAAGTTCAGGTGATGCAGGCCGCACAGGCATTGATTGATGCGAAACGGGAGGTCGAACCCAAGTCCTGACCAAGCCTTGGAGGTCAGCGCGGTCTGACCCCCGTCACCCTGAAAAGCGAAAGCGGGCTTTTTGTCCTTTGGAACTCAGACCCTGATCCAAAGGAAACCCCCATGTCCAAGCCCAAACCGGCAAACCCGGCTCTCTCAATCCCCCACCCTGACCTCGTCTCCGTCCTCGCGAAGATCGGCGCGGAGGTCGACCTCCAACCCCTGCGCAGCTCAGCGCTCGCGCGCATCATGCGCGAGACGTTCCATGGCAGCGATGCCGGCGGTGCCTGGGACTGGCGCATGGCCTATGACCTGATGCAGGCCGCGGCTGTTCAGGTGCTGCTGCGTGGGGACGGCGCGGCAGGTGACATCGCCGCTGCAAGGCTGCTTGCCTCACGGCTGCTGACGGAAACCCGCCGGTCAGAGCAGCAGATCCGGCTACAGCAGTTTTCCACGCCGCTGCCATTTGCGGCGCTGGCCTTGCGGGCGGCAGCCGTTCGCAAGGGCGAGACCGTGCTGGAGCCCTCGGCTGGCACCGGTGCCCTGGCAGCTTTCGCCGCCCGGGCCGGTGCCACCCTTGTGCTCAATGAAATTGACCCCTTTCGCCAGCGCCTCCTGCGCGCGGTTTTCGGCGGCGAGGTCACAGGCCATGACGGCGAGCATATCGATGATCTCCTACAGACGCCGGTTCTACCCGACGTCGTGGTGATGAACCCGCCCTTCGCCTCCTCGGTCGATCGCTCCCGAGACAAGCACATCGCCGCCAAGCATCTCATCGCGGCTGCAAAGCGCCTGGCACCCGGCGGGCGGCTTGTGGCGATCATGCCGCCGGGATTCACGCCCGAACGCGATGCCGCGCATTGGTCCCGCGCCTGCGGTCTCCTGACGCCACGATTGGCGCTGACGATGCCGGGGCAGGTCTACCGCAAGCTCGGCACCTCTGTCGAAACCCAGCTCATGGTCTTCGACAAGGTGCAGGAGGGCGGCGAGATGATCCGCGCCACTTTGTGCGATCTGGATGAAGCCCTTCCATTTGTCGATGCCGTGGCCGCAACACGGACCGAGATGAGCCCGGCCCAACGGGTTGAAGCGATCCCTCATGCTCGGCCGACCGTTCGATCATCTGTCCCGCGCAAGACCGCTGCCGGTGTTATCACCGCCCCCACAGCCAGGGCCAATGCCGTCCGTCCGCTCAGCTTCACGAGCCTTCAGACCCCGCGCAACAACATGCCCATCTCGGACATCTATGCGCGCTACCGTCCGCAACGGATCGAGATTGCGGATGCGCAGGAACATCCCACGCCGCTCGTTGAAAGCATCGCCATGGCCTCGGTTGCCCCGCCCATGCCCTCAAATACGGGCCGTGATGACTTGCGCCTGCCCGCACGGTTGATCGAGGAGGGACATCTCTCCGAGGCGCAGCTGGAAACCATCATCATGGCGCATGACGCCCATCGGCGCGACCTGCCGGGTCGGTTCGCGATCGATGACGACCAGACCAAGCTGACGCGCGCCGATGATGACCCGGATGCACGTGCCTATCGCCTTGGCTATTTCCTCGGCGACGGCACCGGTTGCGGCAAGGGGCGCGAATGCGCGGGGCTCATTCTCGTGAACTGGCTGGCCGGTCGCAGAAAGGCGATCTGGGTCTCCAAATCCGCCACGCTCATCGAGGACGCCATCCGCGACTGGACCGATCTCGGCGGCTCGCCTGCCGACATCCAGCCGCTCTCAAAATGGAAACCGGACCAGCCCGTCCCTATGGGTGACGGTATTCTCTTCGTCACCTACGCCACGCTGCGGTCCGCGGGCAAATGCGGCACCACACGACTGAGCCAGATCCTCGACTGGATGGGCGAAGACTTTGAAGGCGTACTGGCCTTTGATGAGGCCCATGCCATGCAGAACGCGGCCGGGTCCGAGCAGGTTAGGGGGGGCAAACCCTCCCAGCAGGGCCTTGCTGGCCTGCGGCTGCAACTGGCAGCACCCCGCGCTCGCGTCTTCTACATCTCGGCCACGGGTGCCACGAGCGTGCACAACCTGGCCTATGCCGCGCGGCTGGGGCCCTGGGGGCAGGGCCCCGAATACCCCTTCCCAAGCCGCGAGAGCTTCGTTTCTGCGATGGAAGCCGGCGGTGTCGCTGCCATGGAGGTGGTCGCGCGCGATCTCAAGACGCTCGGGCTCTACACGGCGCGTGCCCTCAGTTTTGATGGGGTGGAGTATGACGTGCTCGAACACGCGCTCACCCCGGCCCAGATCGAGATCTACGACGCATACGCGACCTCGTTTCGGACAATTCACCACAATCTCGAGGCCGCGCTGACCGCGACTGGCGTCAACGACGCCTCGGGCGAGACCAATGCCTCGGCCGCACGCGCCTCGGCCAAGTCCCGGTTTGAAAGCACGAAACAGCGCTTCTTCAACCATCTCCTGATGGGCATGAAAGCCCCGACCATCATCCGCGCAATCGCGGACGATCTGGCGGCGGGCAAGGCTTGCGTCATCCAAGTGGTCTCGACAGGTGAGAGCCTGCTGAAACGCCGACTTGAGACAATGGACCCGGAGGATGAACTCGTTGAGGGTGCCTTGACGCCGCGCGATTACGTTCTGGGTTACCTCGAACAGGCCTTCCCGATTCATGCGCAAAAGCTCGTGGAGATCGACGGCAATATGGTGGCGGAACCGTTGCGGGATGAGACTGGGGCGCTCGTTGTCTCGCGCGAGGCGCTCGCCCTGCGTGATGCGGCCATGATGGAGTTGATGCCGCTGGCCCCGATCCCCTCGGCGCTGGATCAGATCCTCTGGGCCTTTGGCGACGAGGCCGTGGCAGAAGTCACGGGGCGGTCCGTCCGCCCTTTGAAGGCCGAGGATGGTCATCTTTTCATCGAGAAGCGCTCCGCCAGCAGCAATTCCTCCGAGACCCAAGCCTTCATGGATGGTGAGAAGAATATCCTGATCTTTTCCGATGCAGGCGGCACGGGCCGGTCCTATCACGCGGCGCAAACGGCGAAGAACCAGAAACGGCGGCGGCACTACCTTCTGGAGCCCGGCTGGCGCGCGGATGCGGCCATCCAGGGGCTCGGGCGTACGCATCGCTCGGCTCAGGTCAGCGCGCCCTTCTTCCGGGTCTGCACCTCGGATGTGCATGGCGAAAAACGTTTCACCTCGACTATAGCCAAACGCCTCGACCAGCTGGGGGCCTTGACCAAGGGTCAGCGCGAGACCGGCTCGCAGGGCATGTTCCGGGAGGAGGACAATCTCGAAAGCCCGATCGCGCGGGCGGCGCTGCGTGGGTATTTCGCCGATCTTGCCGCCGGGCGCGCTGAGGCGATGAGCTACGAGAGCTTCACCGACTGGACAGCCCTGCGGCTGATCGACAAGGACGGGGTGCTCCTTGAGGAGCTGCCGCCGATCCAGCGGTTTCTCAACCGAGTTCTGGCCCTGCCCATCCACATGCAGAACGCGCTCTTTGGCGAGTTCATGCGCCGGATCGCTGATCAGACCGAACGCGCGCGCACGGCAGGCACGCTCGATCTCGGCGTGGAAACCCTGCGCGGCGAAAAGATCGAGCAGGTCTCCACAGAGGATCTCTGGACCTGCCCGAAATCCGGCGCCGTGACGCGGATCATCGGGCTCGAGGTGACGGACCCGGTCCATGTCTTGGGCGCTGAAGAGGCCATATCGCGCAATCCGGACAAGCTGCCGATGGTCAATCGCGCCTCCGGTCGCGCGGCGCTCATCTCGGCACGCCCGATGCAGATGTATGACGAAGACATCGTCACGCTGATGCGCAAGGTTGTGCGGCCAAACGGGTCGAGCTACCTGGAGGAGGCGCGGTTCACGTCTTCGGCCTGGGAAGACATCGAAAGGCCCGAGTTTGCAAAGCTTTGGGATGCCGAGGCTGCATCCCTGCCAAAAACCACCACAACCAAGCTCTACCTGCTGACCGGGCTCTTGTTGCCGATCTGGAAGGACATTCCGACCACCAATGAACGCATCTACCGGGTCACGCCTGACGGGGCGACGGCGATGATCGGGCGCACGCTGAGCGAGGAAGGGGCGGCAGCGCTGCGCGCCCGCTTCCTCGTGTCCAACCCGCAAACAGCGCAGGAGATGCTGACCGCCGCCCTCGGCACCACCGCACCTGTCGATCTGGGCCGGGGTCTCACCCTGACCCGTCGCCGGGTCGCAGGCGAGATGCGTCTCGAGCTGAGCGGTGCGGATCGGGGCATGATTGAAGGTCTCAAGGCCATGGGGTGTTTCACCGAGATCATTGCCTTCCAGCTACGGGTGTTCCTGCCGCATGGGGACGGGATCGACACGGGAAGCATTCTGGCCCGGATCGTGGGGCAGGAAGCCAGCATGACGTCAGAACAAGCCGCCTGAAAAGTCAAAGCGAGCTTCCGGTCGGGCGGCGTGGATCGGGATTTGGCCGATCTGCGCTTTCCGGGCGCGCGCTGACCAATGCCAGGCCCGGCCCCCCCAAATTCAGATAAGAGGACAGACCCATGACCAATCCCCAGATCGACTATGCCGCAATGGCGGCTCAGTGGCGTGTAGAGCGCGAAACCACCTTGAAGGCATCCAGAGTGGAGCTGCTCGCGCAGCTACGTGCGCTTGGCATCAGCGAGGTCGCTGTCGAATACGAAGGCTATGGCGACTCCGGCAATGTCGAGGATGTGACGGTGCAGCCTGCAGAGGTCAACCTGCCGGAGCCGCTTGCCACAAAGGTTGGCGACTTCTCCTGGTCGCTCGCCTATCACCATCACCCGGGGTTCGAGAACAACGAGGGCGGCTACGGCACGCTGTCCTGGGACATAGCACTAGACAGCATCACCCTCGATCACGCGGACCGCTATGTCGAATGCTCGCACAGCTATGACGAGGGGCTGTGAGATGGCCCATCCGCTTCATCATGCCGAAAGCTCTGCCCGGAAATTCGGCGGGGTGCCATCTGACTATCAGTCTGTGCACGATTGGTTTGACGCCTCGAAAGAGCACCTCGCGCTCTTCACGCACCGAGCCATGCGCCACCACGCTCAAGGCCTTTTTGAGGCCGAACGTGTCTTCGGCTTGACCCTGACCAATAGCGCAGGTCGGGACATTCCCCTGCGCTGGATCGGCGAGCAGCATATCCGTGAAGACTGCCAGGGCCGCATTCCGAGCATGGCGGACTGGCTGCGACGGATCCAGCCTGAGCCATGGATGGCCAATGGCCATATCGACCGGCATTCTGGCGATGAGCCCTGCGGCGACCCAAGGGTTGCCTGGGCCTCCGAGGTCGCCGCCGGAAGAACGGTTCTTGGCCTGAAGGATTGGATGGCGGCGCGCGCGACGCAAGCCACGCAAGGTGCCTGACAGATCTCGGTCGTTTGCCAAACGAATGCTGCATGGAAGCCCGGTTGGACGACCGGGCTTCTTGCGTCGTTTCCCCACCATTCTTCGTAAGGAGGACCCCATGACACTCGATGACATCAAGGCGGCCGTCGATGCCGGCCAGACAGTGCATTGGGCCAATACCGGCTACATTGTCCACAAGGACCGGCTTGGTCAGTACCTCATCACCTATGTGCCGAATGGTAGCTGCATCGGTCTGACCGACCGGGGCGGGCACCGGTTGAACGGAAAAGAGGCGGAGTTCTTCATCGCGCGATTGGAGGACGGCGCGGAAAATCCGGGCAGCCAATCAAGACCAGACGGGCAGGGGAGGGGCGTAACACCAGGAGGCGCGGGGGCATTCCCACTCGGACGGCAGCTCTGACCTGTGGGCGGGGCTGAAAGGAAAGCAAGCTTTCTGATTTGTGATCCCTCAAGGGGTCGAGAAAGCAATCCCGGATGCGTTGGCAAGAACGTCAGGCACCGGCCAATCCAAAAGGAACCATCCCATGTTCGCAGGAACCCTCACCCGCAATGTCGAGACCGCAGCCGTTCAGTACACCGGCATAATCCATTCGACGCGCTTTGACATCGCCATCCAGTTGGAGGCGCGGGCCAAGATGTCTGAACGCAGCCCGGATTTTGACGTGACGGCAGTCAACAAATCAGGCCGCAAAGTGCGCATCGGCACGGCCTGGAACGAGACCGGCAATACCAGCGGCAACCCCTACATCTCGATGCAGATCGATGTCGGCTTGGGTCCGTTCCGGGTCAACGCGGTGCAGACGAAAGAGGCGCGCGCGGCCCAGAGCGGCGAGTTTGAGATCATCCCGCTGGTCTCGAACGGCCTGATGAAATCCGGCTCGATCTCGGGGGAGCTCACCGCCATGGACGCCGACAACGCCTTCACCGGCTACATCGCCAACATGATGTTCGATCTGGAGTTCATGCTGATCGAGAACAGCTACAAATCCGAGGAAACCCACCCCGATTACCGGATCGAGGTCAGCTCGCCCCGGGGCACACCGATCCGCGTCGGCTCGGCGTGGATGGCGAAAAGCAGCCGCACGGGCAATGACTACCTGTCCCTGCTGATCAACACGCCTGATGGCGACCTGCGCGTCAACGCCGTACAGAACGAAGAGCAGCGCGGCGGGCAGACTTTCTCGATCATCCCGTTCATCGACAGCGGTGAGCAGCCGCAGGACGCGGGCGTGGGGCTCTCCTTGGTCGCCTAATCGGCGCGCGAGGGGGAGACGATCTGAACCCAAAGGGAAACCGTGGGATCACGGTTCCCCTTTTTCTGCGCTGGTATGGTTTAGAGATGGCGCGAAGGAAATTATGCTAAGGTTAGGTGTCGGAGTAGGCCCAGAGTCGGCGTTCGAGCTTAGCGCGACGGATGGCCGGTGTCAGCCCAACCACGACCTACGCATCAGGCGCATTGACTGCTCCGCTGCGAGTGCGAACTATTTGGACCATTTTTCCCGAAAGCTGCCATTCAGCAGGCGGTGGCTGCCCTGGCTGATGCTGCGGCAAGCACCAAGGGCAGCGAAGCGCAGATAGCGATCTTTGCAAACTCAGCCTTTCTCTTTCTGAACAAGCGCCTTTGCGAACAAGACAGCTGGAACGAGGCAAAGATCAAAAGACGATCAGGCGACTTGTTTGAGAGTGCCAAAAAAACTGGGGACATACAGGCGCACTTGTCGCCCTGCTTTGATGGTCAGTCAGGAACAACTTGCCCTATGAAAGCTCTTCCAGGATGGGCACTGTCTTCATGTGGGTTTCAACAGCTGACCTGACCTCATCGCTCATCGGTAGGTTTGCCGCTTCCACCTTCCAATGGTCTCTGAAAAGCTGAACGGTCTCCTTGGCAGCGTCGATCGCCATCTTCTTCGGAATGGCAGCTTTGACGGCAAGGTGCTCCAGCTCATCCACCGAGAACGCCGAAAACACCTTAGCACGACTAATCTTCATGTTCGTCGCATCACCCGGAATGTAGGGCACAGTCGCCACAAAATCATAAGCTGGTGCCAGCGAGACATACCGCCGGTCCGGATAGATTAACGACCAGTTCTTCATATGCATGTCGGCATTGCCGATCAGCATATTGAAGGTCAGACGCCGGACATATTCGATGATGTCTGCATCATTACCTTCGGCGGCGATCACCTGGGCAATGTTCCGGAATGTGCCATTGCCGTACTTGTCTTCAGGATAGAGCCCATAGACCTGCGCAAAATCCTCAATGTGCACGCGCGACCCGTCGGATAGCCGATCAAAGCGCTCGACCACAAAGGCATGCTTGCCGATCTTATCGATGCCTACGGGCAGGTTCTTGATCGCATCGATCCCCACGAGATCGATGGCAGGCACGTTCATCCCGACCAGGCCCGCCAGCTTCATCATCGAGAATTCATTTTCGGGGACGCCTGCGAATTCCCGTGAGGGGAGCTTGACGATCCAGGAACCCCCAACGCCGGAAGCGGGAATGGTCAGGCCGCCAGTTGCTCCCATCACTGCTGAAAACTTGAGCTGCACGCCAGCCAGCGAAAACCGCAGCGCGTTCTCGCGGCGATCATCACTTTGGTCGTCCGCTCCATCGGCAGCATCCGGCGGCCAGGCTTCACCATCGGCCGGGGTGATCGTGATCGCGCCGGGCAGGTCATGACCAAGCGCCCAGAGCAGATAGAATTCACGTTCGGGATTCACGCCTGCCTGTTCCGCCAGGTATTTGCGCAAGTGCCCTTCGGGCAGAAGGTTCGAGAAGAAGGGCATGACGCGTTTCTGATACGGACGAAACTCCGTATAGAGCTCCCCGAATTCATCCTTGAAGGCAAGACCAAGGGTCGCCCTGTCTGGGTCGGCAATATACTCGTCGGTGAAGGCAAAGATGGTGCGATCACCCCCGAGATTGGTGAGCGTGCCGATGGGCGCGCCATACAGATTGACGTTAAGGACGGAGACACTACTCATCGTTATCTCCATCTAGGCGGTAAGCGGGACGCGGCGGGCGCGCTCGATCCTCATCGGCCATGCCGTGTGCGAGGGCGTTGCGGAAACTGTTCATCTGCTTGGACGCGTCTTGCAGGGTTTTAAGGCCGCCCGTGTTATCCACGGTTTTGAGCGCCTCGCGGATGCTGCGCAATGTGTCAGTGTTCCGGATAAGATTTTCGAACTGGCGCAGCTCCCGAAACTGTCGCTGCAAATTCTGGATGGCTGAATTGTCGATCTTGAGTGACTGGATGTGCTCAAGCTGCTTGGCCAGCTGCGTAAACTCCTTGCGCGTTTCGGGCGTTGCCTTGGGCGCATCGCCTACGCTGCGAGTGATCGTTCTGACGGCGGGTGCGGCCTTGCGCGGCACGAGCGCCAGCTCCAGACCAAGAGCGTTTGCGATGGCGGTCAGACTTGAGACCGTCAGGTTCACAGCGCCGCTCTCGATCTTGGAGATGTGCGACTGCGGCACGCCTGCACGGGCGCTTAGCGCGCGCTGGCTAAGCCCCTTCTTCTCGCGCGCAGCCTTCAGTGTCGCTGCCAGTTTCTCGCTCTCATAGCTCATTTTGATATAATCCTACACATCAAGCTAAGCGCCTGATCTACTTAAATGTATCATGTAAGACTTGCAATTTCAAGGTATGATCTGCTTTTATAGATCATTCTCTATTTGAGATCTACTTTAATATATCAGTCATTGGGGCGCTTCTAGCTCAGCCAAGAGGAGCCGGGCGTGCGGCTCATCATACGGTCGTATGTGTCTTCCTCGGCCTCTTCGGAAAGTTCGAAGCGTGATGGTGCATCCCCAAGATGGATAAGGGAAAGCGCAAAGTCGTGGACTTCGGAGACCAGAGCATGCTCGGTGCAGGGCTCTTTGAACCAGACGCCCGCCTCATGCTCTCGCGTTGCCTTTCGTCTAATCAGCTCTGCATCCGTTGCCGGAATCGCAGCTGCCGGTATCTCGATTGGTGGTCGGCCGGACGTTTTGAAATAAGCGCCCGTGCGCAAGGCGCGACCACTCGACCACCCCCAATGAATGAAGCCGTCGATAGACTTCACAAGAACTGCACGGCGCTCGGTGTACTGCAGCCAGCGCAGCGTCGCTGCGATCAGGGATACGCCGTAGCGATCAGCGCACTCTCCCAAAGCTTCCAGGTCAGGCTGGGATTTCGGGGCGATCTGCGCGCGGAAGTCATCCAACGGCATGAGTAGATTTGCGGCAAACTCGTTCGCCTCTTTCTCGATCTGCCGGTACTTGCTGTCCCAGCGTTCCATATCCTCGGTACTGCAATGGATACCGTCAGGATGATCCTGTCTGTGCAGGAGGTAGTGCCCGAACTCATGGGCGAGCGTAAAGTTGACACGTCCCGGCGACGCTGTGTCGGAATTGTAGAAAATGCCCCAGCCTTTTTCGCCGGGCGGCGCCTTCATCAAGGCGCCCTCGAACCCTTTCAGCGGGGCGCCCTGCACAAGACTTATCGGATCGTCAGGAAAGCGCTGCTTGGAAAAATCGTAGGCAAGCGCTCCAACGTTTACCGGAAAACGGTCGTCGCCACCCAAGGTGTTCAGGATGATGGTCAGATCGTATGCCCATCGTTGTGGCGACTTTGGCTTGCTCATCCGGGCTTCCCCCATAGCTTTACCATCTCGCGGATTTTTTCTTTGGTGTCGGCATCCATGTGCCGGTATTCGCGATAGAACTGCACATCGACTGCATCCTCTTCTGATATCGCCTGCTTTTCGTCGAGCAGGTATTCAATCGTGACGCCAAGAACTTCAGCGATCTTAGTCAGCTTTTCCGCAGATGGTCGCGGCGGATTCTTGTTCTCCAGCTCCCAAATGTAGCTTTTGCTGGAGCCGGAGAGTTCGGCGAGTTTGTCGAGCGTTAGCTTCTGCTCCTTTCGTAAGCGGCGAATCTTCTCTCCCAGGCTGTTGGTCATGTGGCGGCCTCCCCATCGATCTTCTTGTTCGGTAAAGACATACTTTACGTGCTTGACTTCTGACTTTCAACAAATATATGATGTTCGGAGTGGGCGTACTTTTTGTGCCTGCATCCCTAACGAACCGGAGGTATGAGAAACATGAGTAAGGGACCGAAGACCCATCACGTCGTGCCGAATCCGGCAGGCGGATGGGATGTCAAGCGTGGCGGCGCATCCCGCGCCAGCAGCCACCATGAAACGAAGCAGGACGCTGTTGATCTCGGACGTGAAATCAGCCGCAACCAACAAAGCGAACTGCGCATCCACAACCGCGACGGACGGATCGCCAGCAGCGATAGCCACGGTGGCGATCCGTTCCCGCCCAAAGGTTAAACAGAAAGGACATAGCCATGGCGAAAGACGAAAAAGGCAAACCCGACAAAGAGTATACGATTGTCGTTAACGGTCGCGAGAAGACGGTGACAACGACCGAGCTTGGTGAGAACGATCTGATCGCCCTCGCCTATGAGAACCCGCCCACCGGCGAGATGATCTGCTTCACGATCACTTACCGGCGCGGTCAAGGCAACAAGCCAGAAGGCACGCTGGATGAGGGCGATACCGTGAAGCTGAAGGAGGGCATGATCTTCAATGTCACGGCAACTGATAAGTCGTAACGCCGATCTCAAGGCCCTCGAAGAGGGCGGATACGAGGTGGCCGTAAAGAATGGCCACCTCGTGATTTCCAACGTGCCCTACGTGAACGCCAATCGCGAGGTAAAGCTTGGCACCCTCGTTTCTGTTCTGCAGATGAACGGGGGCGAAACGATGACGCCGAGCGACCACAAGGCGTACTTCGTGGGCGAACATCCTTGCGATCCGGACGGCAAAACGCTCGAAAGCATCAGGCATTCCAGCAGACGCCAGACCCTCGGCAAAGACATCACGGTAGACCACATGTTTTCGGCCAAGCCGAAAGAAGGCTACCGCGACTATGAACACAAGATGGCTACCTATGTAGAGATGATCGCTTCGTCCGCGCGGAAAATCGATCCGACGGCAGATGCGCGCACCTACGTCGTTGCAAACTCCGATGAACCTGATCCGGTATTCAACTACCAAGACACAGCCTCGACACGGGCCGGAATCGGCGGTCTCTCCGAAAAGCTGGCAATGAACAAGGTCGCAATTGTCGGCCTTGGTGGGACCGGCTCTTACGTTCTCGATCTGCTCGCCAAGACCCCGATCCGCGAGCTGCATCTCATCGATGGGGATGATTTCCTGCAGCACAACGCGTTCCGGAGCCCTGGCGCGCCCAGCATCGAAACACTGCGCGGTCGAAACAAAAAGGTCGATTACTTCTCAGCGCTTTATGCACCCATGCGCAAGGGGATCGTCCCTTACCCGGTCTATCTCGACGCCTCCAACGCGGACCTTTTAGACGAGATGGATTTCGTCTTTGTGTGCGTTGACTCCGGCATCGCCAAACGCCCGGCAGTCGAACGCCTCGAAGAACAGGGCATCCCCTTCATCGATGTTGGTATGGGCATCGAGATGGGCGACGATGCCTTGGTCGGCGTGCTGCGGGTGACGCTGAGCACAGCTGAGCGGCGCGAACCGCTACGCCGCCGCGTGGGCATGGGCGAAGCAGAGATCGATGAAGCTTACGCCACCAACATCCAAGTCGCTGACCTGAACGCTCTGAACGCAACGCTCGCGGTACTCAGATGGAAGAAACTGGTTGGATTTTATGCCGATTTTGAGGGCGAGCATTCCAGCAACTACACGATTGACGGCAACATGATAAACAACATGGACAGGCTCGATGACGATAAAGAAAATTAACCATAAATTTGTAGATGCGATCCCCGAGAGGACTGAGGAAGGCGTTCTTTATCTTGCCATGGATTACGCGACGGCCGTTCATAAATGCGCCTGTGGCTGCGGCCGCGAAGTGGTCACGCCTTTAAGCCCGACGGATTGGAAGATGGGTTATGACGGTGTATCTGTGTCGCTCTCGCCATCCATCGGAAACTGGAGTTTTCCCTGCCGATCGCATTACTGGATCAAGCACAGCAATATCCGATGGGCAGGCGATATGAGCGATGAACAGATTGCAGCAGGACGGGCTCACGACCGTCGCGCCAAAGGTCGCTATTACGATGCGCCGGAAGCCCCCGCAGCAAGGGCGAATGCGGATGCGCGACAAGGTCTTTGGCAACGTTTCCGGCTGTGGCTAAGCGGCAAGTAATGATTAGTTCCGACGCCGATACCCTTACCGCGAGAGCGGTTTTGTCCTTGTCCCGAATCCCTTCCGCTCGATGATGTGTGGCGGCTGCATCTATGGCGAAAGACGGTTTATCCAGATGCGCATGCAGCATATGTATCCCCACCCGCCGCCAAAACCCGCAACTTTGCGAAGTCCACTTCCTGCGCATCGCTGCCGTTCGTCCAAGGCGCTGCGAATGACTGGCTCCCGCCCATCACGTCGAATGCTGGCGAAAACACACTCGTATAGTCGGCAGCGTTAACGCCTGCACATCGACCTGAGTCCCAGCCTTGCGGCCTCCCCTGCTCGGCTTCGCGTGTCGCAGGGGAGAACGGCCCTTCGGTCCGTCGCGCATTCGGCCATGCGGCCTCACCGCGGCGTCGCACCCAGGCCCCCGGTTTGCCCGCCTCGCGAGCACGTCCCTTCCTGGCCGCTCCGCCGGATTGCGCTCTGGTCTGTTTTGGCCCGAGGCCAAAACGATCCCGCCGCTTCATCCGTCTTCCGCGTCCGGTCGGGCCGTTTGCCTGCTCGGGTCGGGCAAACCTACCGTCAAAACACACACACATGAGTGCGGAAGCATATCCTCCGGATGGCCCCCAAATCAGCCCGCGTCAAGGATCGCAAAACTTTTCGGCGAGGGCGGAGCCGGTGGCTTGGGGCGGTGCCATGCGCGAGCGCGCGCATGTGTCGGGTGCCGTGCGCGGAAAACTTTTGCGCCCGGCAAGCCGGCGGCTGCGCCGTCCCTGACCCGGGCAGATTCGGAAACCAGGCATTCGGCCATGCCCCCACACTCACGTGGTGGCCTTGGAACCGAACACTGGAGACCAGACATGGCTTACGACAATGCGAACACCTACGAGACCATCGAGCTTTTCGGGCTGACCGAGAAAGACGCACAGCTCCCGATCCCGGAAGATCACATCCTGACCGACCACATCATCCGCGAGAGCTTCGAGGCTTTGCTCGGGCAGCTCCGCGGGACCGGGCTTGAAGCAGAAATCGAACCGCTGGCCCATGGGCTCGCCACGATCCTGCAGCGGCGCAAGGTGGCGCTCGGCAAGGAGGTCGACCGCACCGCCGACAAGATCGGCGCGCTGGCAAAATCCCACGACGGATCGGAGATCGCCGAGACCGCGCTCGAAGAGGCGCAGGCGCGCTTTGTGCAGCTGCGCGAGATTGTCAGCGCCATCGAAGTGTTGAGCGAGGCGGCTGCGGAATGCTACGAGATTGAGACCGGTCACGCCTTCATCCCGGCAGCCGGGTCGCGCGCGAGCGTCCGGGCGCAAGAGACCGGGGCGGTCTTCGAGGCGCGGCAGCTCCTCGAGCAGCACGACCGCGAAACCGCCGAGAAGTCGAAAGTCGAGGGGGTGCCCCTGATCGTCTCAGGCGCCACCGACTGGACCGATGTCGATGTGATCTTCAACACGCTCGACAAGGTTCGCGAACGGATCAAACAGAACCGCAACCAGGAGATCTTCCTCTGCCACAAGGGTGGCAAGCACGGGGCGGAGATGATTGCGGCTCGGTGGGCCCGGGCACGCGGGGTCGCACAAGCGCGCTTCGATCCGCGCTGGTCCGCGCATGGGCGGGCGGCACCGTTCAAGTGCAACGACGAAATGCTGGACGACAAGTTCGCGGCGACGGGGGTTGTACTCTTCGGCGGCAACGGGGTCGCGCTGAACCTCGGGCAGAAAGCGGAAGCGAAAGGCCTGACGGTCATGCGGGTTGCGGACCCGGTGAAGAATGCGTCGCAGGAGTGAAGAGAGGGGGTCGCGCTTGGCGCGGCCCTTTCGTCATGTCTCATGGCGCGTGCGATTGGTCATGCGTGATCGGCAGTCTGCGGCGGCCAGCACCGTTATCCCTCTACCCGGTCCGTCAGCGTGCGGCCCATCCGCATCGGTACGGGCTGGGGATGGTGCGCACCTCACGCACATCGTCAGCGGGGCAAGACGCGAGGGGTCGAGACGTCGCACTTGAGGCTGAAGACTTGCGCGTCCCTCGGGTGGTGTTTCGGACCGTCGCATCCACGCGGGCGGGCTCCGTCAGCACCCCGGCCAGGCTCGGCGTGACGCGAACGCGGATGGTGGCGGCTGCGTGATGGCAAGGCTCATCCGGGCTCTCCTTTTTGCTCATAGATGTGGATCGCACGGGGTCGGCCCAATCGTGCCCTCAGCTCACGCTTCGGCAAGCACAAATACGGCTTCCACGGCGAAGCCGCGGACCCTCCGCATTTGCGCTTGCGACCGGGCCTCTTGCCCCCGTGCCGGGTGATCCCCATCGCAACAAGGAGTAACCCAAATGACCAACCACTACGTCGCCACCGTCCCCGTCAAGTTCACCGATACCGATGGCCAGGAGCGCACCCGTTTTCAGCGCGTGGGCGCGATGTTCCGCAACACCCGCAACGGGGATGGATCGGAGTTCTTCAGCCTCAAGCTCGACTTCCCGGTCGCGGTCTCGGAGCTGGTGATGTTCCCTCCGAGCGCTAAAGATCCCCAGGACTAAGTCCTCTGACGAGGATGGGCCGCCCCAGGACGATCTTGGGGCGGCCCGATCCCTGTTCCAGGTATGCCGTCACCGGCGCGGGTGATCGCCTACAGCGACCTCCTCTTGGTGCCGGTAGCCGCGCGCTCAAAGGACGATCGCCGCCCGGAATGATCAGGCCGCGACAGACCGGCCAGTCAGCCTCAAGGGGGCCATCCACAAAAACCGGCAGGCCTTGGCCTCCCGGTTTTTGCGGCAGAGATTTGGGGACCCAAATCTGGCCCTCCTTGACCCTGCCTATCCGCCCTGTCGGTGGGGTTTGCGCCCGCCCGCGGTTCCGTCCGAACACAAGCGTGTTCGGCCAGACCCTCGGGCGGGGCTGGTGGACGGGACCCCTAGGACAGGTGGGTCGCCCGGTGGTGAGGGCGGCAGAGCCGCGTCCCTGCGGGCCGCGGCGTGAAGCGGACACCAAGGCTGCCTGAGACTGAATGCAACGTAAGTATATAATTGACATCACGGTATATTATCGTAAGGTAGGGGCGGCCTTGGTGGAAGGTGGCAGGAAATAGGGGGTCTTTCTTCCGCATGTCCCGAACAAAACGCCTGACAGAGATCGAGAAGATGCAGATCGTCCGCGAGGCCGCGGAGGGTGTGTCGACGTCCGAGCTGGCTGCGCGGTTCGGTGTTACATCGCGCGCCGTGCGCTACGTCTTGAAAGCCGATGCCGAGCGCCAGACGGATGCCGCAATTCCGGTCTCAGCGGTCAGTGTGAAGGTCACGGCTGCGGAGCTTGAGGCGCTCGACGCGGTGCTGGCGAAGGCGGGGATCGAAAGCCGGGCCGAGGGGCTGCGGCGGCTCATTCAGGCGGCAGGCGGGGTGTTCGTTCCGGACGCGCAGATGGCAGCTGAGATGGCGCGCTACCGCGCCTCGCTGCACGAGGTCGGCAATGGGGTCGCGCAGATCGCCAAACAGATGACGCAGGCCAATCGGCAAGGGCAGGGGGCCGGCTCGGAGTTCACCGAATTGCGCCTCGCACAGATGCGCGGGCTGGCGCGGTTCATCCTGGATTCCGCTGACGAGATCGACCTGCTCCTGCGCCGCCGTCGGGATGCGATGCAGCTGCAGGCCACGGCCGCGCTGAGGGAGTTTGCGCATGCAGCTGAATGATGCCGTCCATGCCGTCACGGGCGAGGTGTTTCGGGATGGCTGGAGCCGCGTCCGGGGCTCAATGCAGGGGCTGCACGTGGCCAAGCAGACCCAGCTTGTGCGCGCGGCAGCAGGCCACCGGCCAGCGGTCTTCAAGGCGATCCGGGGCGGGGGAACGCATACCAAATCGCAGCTCGCAAACCAGCTCGATTACCTCACCACCAAGTCCACCCATATCGTGGACAGTAGCGGGTTCTTGGATGGCAAGACGAAGCTCGAGGCGGGTGACATCAAGGATCTGACCGAGCGCTTTGCCAAGCGGTGGGATGCGGGCTTCAAGCCCAAGCTTGGGCAGACCACCCACATGCTCATGTCCTTCCCCATCGGCACGCGCGGGGAGGATGTGCGCGACATCGCGACTGATGTGGCGGAGCGGTTTTTCCAGACCGACGAGGGGCATTTCGACTACATCATCGCAGTGCATGAAGACCGCGATCACCCGCATGCGCATCTGGTGCTGAACCGTCGCTCGCAGGAAGGCGAGTTCTTCTTTCTGGGGCGCAACCATCGCTTCAACTATGACGACTTCCGGCTCGCCATGGTCGAGGAGGCCGAGAAGTACGGCGTGCGGCTGGAAGCCACGCGGCGGGTGGAGCGCGGCGTCGTGCATTACCCGGCCCGGACCAGCGAGATCTACGCCGCGAAAGAAGAGGGTCGCGCGCCCCGCGAGCGCGAACGTGTGGGGGCCGACTTGACCCGGACGCTGGCGGAGATCGCCAACACCAGAACCGTCTACCATTCGCTTGCCGCGGAGGCTTCGCGTGAAGCCCGCGAGAATATTGCCGCGGCACTCTTCCGCGCGGGCGAGGTGCTGGCGCATGGCGGACAGATGGACCGAACAGGAGATGTGTATATGGCTGAGGATCAAAGCTTCGAGGATCTCAGAAGCCTCTATGCGGAAAAGCTCGCGCGAGTGCAGGGCATGATCGCCGAGAAGTCTGACGCGGAACGTCCCATGCTGGAAAAGCGCCTCATCGAGATCCAGACGCAGGTCCAGCACATGCAGCCCTTGGGGCTGCGATCATCCACGCTGTCAGAGACCCCCTCGGAGGGCGGGATCTATTCCGAAGCCAATATCGACGCCAGCCAGCGCGAGCGACTGGCCGAGCCCGACCTGAGATCGCGCATTGACGCGGCACTACGGGGCACAGGGATCAGCACATCGGAAGTGGTGGCCCGGATCGAGACGGGCGCGTCAAATGCAGCGCTCGAACATCAATGGATCGCCAATGATCTCTCCAAAGTGGCCGAGGCGCGGAACCT
>NZ_LWEX01000042.1 GCF_001634885.1 Sulfitobacter sp. HI0040
ACGCCACCCATCGCGGTCGCGGCGCTGGCCGCGGCGGCCATCGCGGACGAGGATCCGTTCCGGATCGCGTTCTCGGCGGTTCGGCTGGCGGCGGTGGGCTTTCTTCTGCCCTTCGCATTCATCTTCAACCCCGGCCTTCTGCTGCTGGGCGACACGATGACCAATGCCTTCGCGCTTCTCGGCGGGGTGCTGGCCACGGCAGCTATCGCGATCTCGATCGAAGGTTCGGTGGGCACGCCGCTGAAGACGGTGGAAAGGCTGGCATTGACGTTGGCGGCCGTGGCGGCGGTGTTCCCGGTGCCGTTGGTGTCAATTTGCGGCATGGCGGTGATTCTGGCCATCGGGGTGCGCTACGCGTTTCTGATGCGTCGCGGCACCGACGTAAAAGCGGCCGAGTAACGCGCGGCCCGGCGTCGGGGCAGACCCCCTGCCGCCGGGCCGCTTGATCCAAAGAACACAGGAGCCGCTCATTGTGGCCCATAAGATTACTCAGGGATGGGCGGCGCCCGCTTTCTGGAAACGCTGGCTGATCAGCAGGGTCGCAGTCTATCCGCCGCTGGTGGTGCTGGCCTTTGCCTTCCGGGCGCTCTTCCGCGACATCCCCACGCTTCTGTCGCTGTTTCTGATTGCGGCTTGCCTAACCGCGCTGACCCACCGGGTTGATCCTGCCCGCGCTGCATCGGCGGCTGGGTGCGTGGCTCAACACCTGATCACGTCGCATGCGCGGACGATCTTGACGATAAAAACTTAGATGGCTAAGTATATCCCTGTAATGTCTTATCGCCTCCGAGGAGAATGCAATGCTGACGATTGAGGAAAACGAACTGCTGACCCGCGTCACCGGCGATGCGCCCATGGCGCAGCTGATGCGCCAGCACTGGACACCCGTGTGCCTGATGGAGGAAGTGGCCGAACCCGACGGCAAGCCGCTGCGCGTCGAGGTGCTGGGCGAAAGCTACGTGGCCTTCCGCGACAGCAAGGGCCGGCTGGGGATGCTGGACGAGCTCTGCCCCCACCGAAAGGCGTCGCTGGTTTATGGCCGGAACGAGGATTGCGGTCTGCGCTGTCTTTATCACGGCTGGAAGATGGACGTGGACGGCAACGTGGTTGCCATGTCCTCCGAGCCCGAGGGCAGCCCGCTCATGGACAAGATCAAGGCGCGGTCCTACCCGGTCGAGGAATGGGGCGGCTTCGTCTGGGCCTGGCTGGGCGACAAGGACAACATACCCGAATTCCAGCCCCCGGCCTTCGCGCCGGAAAAGGACACGCCGGTGGCCATCCTCAAGATCCGCATCCCCGCCAACTGGGCGCAGATCCACGAAGGCCAGATCGACAGCGCGCACAGTTCATCGCTGCATTCGTCGACGATGAAGCCCGCGCGGGTCGAGGGCGCGTCTGCGGACGACAAATCGTGGTATCGCCCCTCGACCGACAAATCGCCGCGGATGCAGACGGAGACCACCAGCTACGGCTTCCACTACGCCGCGATCCGTAAGCCCATCAAGAAGGCCAAGACGCATCACTACCTGCGCATTACGGAATTCATTGCGCCCTACTATTCGCTGATCCCGCCCAATAACAACTACAAGGTGGCCAGCGTAATCGTGCCAATCAATGACGATGAAACCGCGTTTCACTTCGTGGCCTTCGGCGGGCCGAACGTGCCGTCGACCGACGAATGGCGCGCCTTCAACCACGCGGTGCCCGGCAAGGACGTGGACCACAAATGGCGCACAAGAAACACGCTGGAAAACGACTTCAATCAGGACCGCGAGCGGATGAAGGAAGGCCATTTCACCGGCGTCGACGGCATCCCCAACGAAGACATCATCATGTGGGTGTCCATGGGCAGCCGTGTGCAGCGCCACACCGACACGCTGGGCGCGTCGGACCTGGCCATCGTCGAGTTCCGCCGCCTGATGGCCGACGCCGCCGCCAAGGTGGCCGAGGGCGGTCGGGCCATCGGCACCGAGTCCGACGTGCCGCAGGCGCAGATCGCGTCACACGAGGGCGTCTATCCGAAGGAAGTCGACTGGCGGACGCTGGTGGCGCCGGGCGGCACCGCCGAGGCGGCCGAGTAAAGGGCGCCCTCTCCCCCGAGGATCGACCACCCGCGCGGGAGGCGTGGGTGGTCTTTTTCCGTTGCGATCCAAGGCCAAATGGCCAGGCCGCCAGACAGGAGCCGCGCCGATGCTGCAAAGCCAGGTCCTGAACGACGCGCCGGGCGTGTTCCTGGTGTCGCTGCGCGTGGCCCATGGCGACGCGGCGGCCTGCGCCGAGCAGCTGGCCGAGCTGAACCGCCGGATCGAGCGGGCCGCGGGCTTTCGCAGCCTCGACGTGATCCGCCGCGACGGCGGGCTTGGCACTGATTTCTACATCCTTGCGCGGTTCGACAGCCTGGACGCGGTCGAAAGCTGGCGCGCCTCGCCCGAGCGGCACGCGCTTCTGGACCGGATCGAATCCATGGCGATCACCGACATCTCGCGTCAGCAAGTGGCAGGCGCATCTGTCTGGTTCGAGCCGATCAGCGCTCTGCCCAGCCCGCCTGCGCCGCCACCCTTGTGGAAGCGTTGGGTGCTCAGCATCGTGGCGGTCTATCCGGCATTGGTTCTGTTGGTCGCGCTGCTGGCTCCGGTGACCGAGCGGGTGCCCGGGCCCGTGGGACTGCTGTTGGTCGTGGTCATTCTAACGGGGCTGACCACAGCCTTCATCGTGCCGTGGCTCGGCGGTCGCCTGCACGGTTGGCTGCACGGGTGACGGTCGGGTCAGCCGTGCACGGCGTTGCGAAGGCAGTCCACGAAAATGTCGCGCGGCACGCTGAGCGGCGCCGCGCGCGATACGCTGATGCCGACGGGGCCCGACAGCAGCGGCGATTGCAGCGGCACCGCCACGAGCTTGCCGTCGTCCAGATCGTCGGCCACCACCCCGCGAGAAATGAACCACAGCGCGTCGGACATCCTCACCACCTTGCGACCCACCGGCAGAGCCACAGTTTCGATGGCCGCGCGCAGGCCTGGCAAGCCGATGCTGGCGAGATACCGCTCGACTGTGGCCGAGATCACGGCGCCACGCGGCGGCAGGATCAGCGGATGGGCCGGCAGAGCGCTTTTGGGCGCCGGGGCCCGCAAAAGAGGATGCCTAGGACGACAGACCAGCACGACGTCTTCGAGATAAAGCTGCTCGAACGTGACACCGGTGGCCGCGTTCTGTTCGGGCATGCGGCCCACCACAAGATCCACCGCCCCGTCCCGCAGGTGGTTGAACAGCAGCCAGTTCGGCCCGGTGAGCACATGAAGCGTGGCATTCGGGACCGCGTCGCGGAAGGCGAGTGCCGCGCGCGGTAGAAGGTCGCCCGCAGCCGTGGGCAACACCCCCACCGACAGCCGCGAGGGCGCGCCGCCTTCGCGCGCCAGCCGGTCGTGTCCACGCATGAGTTCGGACATGGAGGCCGCAGCATGTGCTTGAAAGATGCGCCCGGCCTCGTTCAGGCGCAGCCCGCGCCCCACCCGGTCGAACAGGTCCGTGCCCAGGATCTGCTCCAGCTCTTTCAAGCTCTTAGACACCGCCGGCTGCGTGATGTTCAGAGCGTCGGCGGCCTTCGAGATGCTATCGACGCGCGCGATCTCTAGGAACGAGCGAATGTGACGGAGGTGCAGACGGTTGGGCCAATTCATAATATTAAGGTTATACAAATATCGCTGATTTTCAATATTTATGCGTTGATGATTATACTAAGTCGCTTGCATGAGACGAGGCTTGGAGAGGGACATGCGTGAGTGAGCGATACGATGACGGCATGGCGACCCGGCGCAAGGTGCTGGGCGACGCCCATGTGGACCGCGCCGAAGCCGGAAAGACCGCGTTCGACGTACCGTTCCAGACTATGATCACCGAAGGGGCCTGGGGCACGCTCTGGTCCGATCCCAGGATCCCGCACCGCGAACGGTCCATGCTTACGCTGGCACTGCTGGCGGCCACCGGCAATTTCGAGGAAATCCCGATGCATGTCCGCGCGACGCGGAACACCGGCGCCAGCCCGGACGACATCATGCAGGCCTTCCTGCACGTGGCGGTCTATGCCGGCGTGCCCAAGGCCAACCACGCGATCAAGCTGGCCAAAGCCACCCTTGCCGAGATGGAAGGCGATACCCCATGAAGACCCCCGCCGAATACTACATGCGCGACCGCCGCTTGCACCCGCCCGCCTACGCGCCAGGCTACAAGACATCAGTGGCGCGCAGCCCGCGGCAGGCGCTGATCTCGCTGGAAAATACTGTGTCGGAGATCACCGGGCCCCGATTCGGCCATTCCGACATTGCCGAGGGCGACAACGACCTGCTGACGAACTACGCCGCCGCCGGCGAAAGCGCCATCGGCGAGCGGATCATCCTGCACGGCCGCGTTCTGGACCAGGAAGCCAAGCCCGTGCGCAACACGTTGGTCGAGGTCTGGCAGGCCAATGCGGGTGGGCGGTATCGCCACAAGAAGGACAATTACCTGGCGCCGATGGATCCGAATTTCGGCGGCTGCGGGCGCATCCTGACCGACGATGACGGCTATTACTTCTTTCGCACCGTCAAGCCCGGCGCCTATCCCTGGCCCAACCAGGTGAACAACTGGCGCCCCGCGCATGTGCATTTCTCGGTTTTCGGCAGCGCCTTCGCGCAGCGGCTGATCACCCAGTGCTATTTCGAGGGCGATCCGCTGATCCCGATCTGTCCCATCGTGCAGACCATCCCGGACCAAGCCGCCATCGACAGGCTGACGGCGCGACTGGACATGAACCAGACGATCCCGTTCGACGCCATCGCCTACCGCTTTGACATCGTGCTGCGCGGGCGTCGGTCGACCCTGTTCGAAAACCGGCTGGAGGGGAACTGAGCCATGCGCGATCCGCAGAATTATCTTCCAGAAACCGCGTCCCAGACCGCGGGGCCTTACGTCCATATCGGTCTCGTGCCCAGCGATACGGGCATCAAGATCTACGATCATGAGCTTGGCCGCGACATCGCCGGGCCCAACGCCAAGGGCGAACGCATCCGAGTTCAGGGGCGGCTGATCGACGGCAACGGCGCCGCGCTGAAGGACGGGCTGATCGAGGTCTGGCAGGCGAACGCCGCCGGCGTCTATGCCCACCCCGAAAGCAGCGGCGCCGTCGAAGAGGGCTTTCGCGGCTGGGGCCGCGTCATCGCCGATTTCGACAGCGGCGCGTGGTTCTTCGAGACGGTGAAGCCGGGCGCTGGACCGGGCCGGAGCGGCGCCCGGCAGGCGCCGCATATCAGCCTGTGGATCGTGGCGCGCGGCATCAATATCGGCCTCAACACGCGGCTCTACTTCGACGACGAGGGCGCGGCCAACGACGCCGACCCGGTTCTGGGCCGCATCGACCCGCCCCATCGCCGCGACACGCTGATCGCCACCCGCGACGACAGCGGCGACACCCCCGTCTATCGCTTCGACATCCGCCTGCAGGGCGATCGCGAAACCGTGTTCTTCGACATCTGAGGGCCCATGACCAAACCCTGCATCATCTGCGTCGCCATCACCGGATCGCTGCCGAAAAAGGCCAACAACCCCGCCGTGCCGATCACCGTGTCCGAGCAGGTGGAAAGCACCCACGAGGCGTTCGAGGCGGGCGCGACCATCGTGCACGCACATGTGCGCAACGACGATGAGACGCCGTCCTCGGATCCCGAGAAATTCGCGCGCCTGAAGGAAGGCGTGGAAC
>NZ_LWEX01000043.1 GCF_001634885.1 Sulfitobacter sp. HI0040
GCATCACAACATGCCGGGCATCGCTTCTGCCGCCACATCGGTGCTGATCGGTCATGTGGCGAATGCGACCAAGGCAATGCGGGTGGGTGCCGGGGGGGTGATGTTGCCGAACCATGCGCCCCTGACCATCGCGGAGCAGTTCGGCACGCTGGCCACGATCTTCGGGGACCGGATCGATCTGGGTCTCGGGCGCGCGCCCGGCGGGGATCAGGCGGTATACCGGGCGCTGCAGCGCGGGATGCAGTCTGCGGATCGCTTTCCGGAGGAGGTGGCCGAGTTGATGCGCTATCTGGGGGATGCCGATCCCGGCGCTTCGGTCCGCGCGCATCCGGGCGAGGGGACGCATGTGCCGCTCTACATCCTCGGCTCATCGCTTTTTGGGGCGCAGCTGGCGGCGCAGTTCGGGCTTCCTTATGCCTTTGCCTCGCATTTCGCCCCCGATGCGCTGGAGGACGCGCTGATGATCTACCGGCGAGATTTCCGGCCCTCCGCGCAGTTGGCGGCGCCCTATTTCATCCTCGCCGTCAATGTATTCGCCGCCGACACCGCGGATCGGGCGCATTTCCTGCGCAGTTCCATGCAGCAGGCCTTTGCCCGGCTGCGCACCGGTCGGCCCGGCAAGCTGCCCCACCCGGTAGAGGATATCGACGGCGCGATCGGGCCCGCCCTGCGCCGCGGGGTCGATCATGCGCTGCGATTTTCCGCCGTGGGGGATCCTGCGACGGTGAAATCGCAGTTGGAGCAGTTCAGGGCGCAATATACCCCGGATGAGATGATCCTGACCGGTCAGATACATGATCACGCCGCGCGCCTGCGCTCGTTCGAGATCGCGGCAGAGGTGCTGGGCGCGATGGTTCCCGAACCGGCGGCCTGACAGGGCGTCAGTCGTCGGGGCTGATCAACCCGAGACCGCGCAGATAGATCCCGATACCGCTTTCCAGCAGCTCGTCGGCCGGAAAGGGCGTGGCCCGGCCCGGGGAGTTCCGCGCGAAAAGTTCGACGACGCCGTGGCTGATGGCCCAGACATGGGCGGAAACCATGCTCGCCGGCGGGCGGCGCTCTTGGGGTATGTGCTGGCTGAGTTCCATCGCGGCCCGTTCCAGCACCGCGTTGGCCCTTCCGGCGACTTCGGCCAGTTCGGGGGTACGGTTCACCGAAATGCCGCTTTCGAACATCGCGATGTAATGGCCGGGGTGGTCCCGCGCAAAGGCGAGGTAGGCGCGGCCCGTCGCCTCGAAGGCGCGCAGGGCATTGGGCTTTCCTTCGGCATAGGCCGATTGCATGGCGGTGACGAAGATGTCGTAGCCTTGCAACGCCGCCTCTGCGATGAGATCCTCGCGCCCCTCGAAATGGCGGTAGACGGCGGCGGGGGTGACCCCGGCCTGTTTCGCGGCCTCCGACAGGGTGAACCCCGTGGGCCCGCGCAATTCGATCAGTTCGAGCGCCGCGTCGATCAGCGCCTGGCGCAGGTTGCCGTGATGATACCCCCGTTTAGGCATCCCAGATATCCGGCCCGCCGCAGATCCGCCCGTCGGTCTCGCCGATGGCGCGGGTATCCTTGTGGTCGTAGTCGAAGGCTCGCAGCACAGTCCGGATCGCGGCCAGCCGCGCGCGGCGCTTGTCGTCGGAGCGGATGACCGTCCATGGGTTGGCAGCGGTGTGCGACCGGTCGAGCGTTTCGCGGATGGCGTCGGAATAGGCATCCCATCGGGAGAGGCCCATCACATCGATCTGGCTAAGCTTCCATTGCTTCAGCGGATCGCTTTCGCGCGCCAGCATGCGGCGCAACTGCTCGGCCCGGCCCACGTTCAGCCAGAACTTGAAAAGATGGATGCCATCCTGCGTGAGCATCGTCTCGAAGGGAATGACCTGCTTGAAAAACAATTCGCGCTCCGGGTCGGTGGTGAAATCGAACACCTTCTCGACCACGCCGCGATTGTACCATGAGCGGTCGAAGAAAACGATCTCTCCCGCCGTGGGAAGATGCTGGACGTAGCGCTGGAAGTACCATTCGCCCTGTTCGCGGTCGCTGGGTTTCGACAGAGCGACGACGCGCGCCGCACGCGGATTGAGGTTCTGGCGGAAGCGCGAAATCGTGCCACCCTTACCGGCGGCGTCGCGGCCTTCGAAGACCATCGCGATACGCCCCCCCTTGGCGCGGACCCATGCCTGCAGTTTCACCAGTTCGATCTGTAGCCGCGCCAATTCCTTTTCATAGACCTTGCGCGAAAGCCGTTCCGAATGGGGGTAGGAGGACGACAGGATCTCGTCCTTTTCCGCGCGGCGGATGGCGGCGCGGATCCTGTCCGGTGCCTCGTTCTCGAAATAGGCGCTGATCGCCCCGTCGAATGGTTTCTGCATGGTCTGGCTCCTCCGCCTTCCGCGCCACTATGTGGCGTCAGGAGCGCGGGCGCAAACCCGCGCGTGTCGCCGCGCGGTCGATGGCGTCCTCCACCGCCTGCGGATCGGCGTGATGGGGCATGTGGCCCACGCCCTCCAACACCGTGAGGTTGCCGTTGGCCAGATCCTCCATCAGGGGCGCGCTGTGGATATCCAGCGGGACGATATTGTCTTTATCGCCGTGCACGGCCTCTACCGGCATTGTCAGCCTGTCGTAGTTCTGCCGCATCTCGATGATCCGGGGCAGCAGGGAATTGACCTGCTGGGCGTTGGCCCGCGTGCTGTCCCGGCGCAGGGTGAGCCCGGGGCCGATGTGCTTGGTATAGCCTTCGGGCGCCTCCTGCGGGGCAAAGATGGCATCTACGCTGGCCGTCACCAGCTGTTTCGGCGCAAAGGCGGTTACGACGGGGATGAAAAGGGCGGAGCCAAGGGTAGAGCCGGTAACGGTATAGAGCCAGCCGAGGCCGCCGGGCCAAGGCTCCGACACGGCGGAGACCAGCACCAGCGCCGCCGTGTCTTCGGGGCGCGACAGGCCCCAGGCCAGCGCCACGGCCCCGCCGTAGGAATGCCCCAGCACGATCGGGTTTTTCACATCCAGCGCATCGGCGGCATTCTGCAGCAGTTCGGCCTGCGCCTGCGGCGGTTCGGCATCGTTGTTCCATGCCCCGCCGTAGCCCGGCAGCCGATCCGTCCAGCCCAACCCGGGCCGGTCGAACAGGACCACCCGGTAGCGGTCTGTCAGGCGCTCCGCGAAGGAGAAGGTGAAATCCCGCAGGTTCCCGCTGGCGCCGTGGATCATCACCAGATCCGGGCCTTCGCCCATCACCTGCGCATGGACCTTGACGCCGTCGATGTCGAGGATCTGGCCCACCGGCGGCGTTGCCACCCGCGCGCGGGCCTCGCGCTGATAGGCGCGCCATTGCACCGCTGCCACCGTGACGGCGGCTATCAGCAGCAGAACGAGCACCAGCTTACGTCCCAATTTGTTCAAGGTCGTAGGGGGTGGATTGATACATCTCGTTGATCCAGTTGCCATAGAGAAGATGCGCGTGGCTGCGCCAACGATTGAGCGGCACCTGCGCCGGATCGTCGCCGGGGTAGTAGTTGCAGGGCAGGGTGACGGGCACGCCCGCTTCCACGTCCCGGTCGAATTCCTGTTTCAGCGTATCGCGGTCGTATTCGAAATGATTGAAGATATAGAGCGCCCGGTGGTCCGGATCCTCCACCAGACAGGGGCCGACCTCGTCGCTGCCCAGCAGCGTGACAAGGCCCGGGGCCGCGTCCACTTCCTCCTGCCGCATTTCCGTCCAGCGGGAAACGGGCACGACGCATTCATCCGAAAAGCCGCGCAGATAGGGCGATGCGGGCGCGAGATTGCGATGCTTGAAACAGCCGAAAGCCTTCTGCGCCAGCATGTGCTTGGGCACGCCGTGGAAATGGTTGATCATCGCCATCCCGCCCCAGCAGACACCGAAGGTCGAATGCACGTTGGTCTGGGTCCAGTCCATGATCCGGCGCAACTCGTCCCAATAGGTCACCTCTGAAAAGGGCAGATGTTCGATCGGGGCGCCGGTGATGATGAGCCCATCGAACTTGCGGTGGCTCACCTCTTCGAAGGGCTGGTAGAAGCTCTCCATATGTTCGGCGGCGGTATTGCGCGTCTGGTGTTCGGACATGCGCACCAGCGTCAGTTCGATCTGCAGCGGCGTCGCGCCGATCAGCCGGGCGAACTGGTTCTCCGTCTGAATCTTCTTGGGCATCAGGTTCAGCAGCGCGATGTTCAGCGGGCGGATGTCCTGATGGCTTGCCAGCTCCTCGTCGACCACCATCACGCCTTCGCGCTTGAGCACGTTAAAGGCGGGCAGATTTGCGGGGATCTTGATGGGCATGGGAAAGATGTGTCCTGTCTTGCGCGGTCTAGATAGACCCTGCACGGGGCAGTGCCAAGGGCGGGCCGGGGCGCGGGGTTCAGCCCGGCAGAACCCCGGCGATAAGATCGGTGAAATCGTCCTGCGTGCGCAGGGCCGCGACCTGATCGGCGGTGACGGTCACGCCCCAGCGCGCCATCGCCGCATAACGCGGCTGCCGGTGCGCCAGCGCCTTGGCATAGGTGAAGCGGATGAAATCATCGGGATCGACCCGCTCGGGCGCGATGTCTTTCTCCTCCAGATATTCCTGCCACACCCGGGCAAGGAATTCCGGCTGATAGGCCATGGGCTTGGGCGCCTTGTCGAAACGGCGGACGAGTTCCTGCGTATGGGCCTCGTCCCCCTTGATCCAGACCGGAAGACATTCCGCCGAAAGTGTCGTCATTAACGGATCTTTGGGGTCGTCCACATCCACCCATTCGCAGATCGACCCGCCCGTGTCGCAGATGAAATGAGGATAGTCATAAAGCGCCTTGGCCCGGCGTGCGAAATGCCCGGTGTCTTCGAGTGCGGCGATCTCTGCCCTGCGGAACGCCTCCTGCCGGGCGGCGTATTCGGGCATCGCCAGCCCGCCCTTTTCTGCAGCCCCCGGCTTGCCGAGCCAGGTGGCCACGGGGGAAAGATTGTCGAAGGTGATGTTGGAGCCGATGTAGATACTGTCGCTGAGCAGCAGTTCCCGCAGGAAAGACACTTTCATCGCTTCCGCCTTGGCATTGTCGGCGATGGTTTCGCCTAAGTAGCGGGTGCCGATCCGGTAATCTATGGAATAGTGGAACCAGTCGCCCGAGGCGCGCAGGAGACTCGACAGATGGGTCTTGCCCAGCCCCGACATCCCGAAAACGAGGACCTTGCGGCGGGGTGCGGAGCGCCATTCGGCGGCATTGGCATAGAGCATCGTCAAGTTCCCTGTCGGCGTCAGGCCTGACTAACCCAGCGCGCCGCCAAGCGCCAGATGCGCCCGTCCAGCACCAGCAGGCCCAGCCCCAGCAGCGCGAACCCCCCGTAGGCGGCGGGGTTCAGCGCCTCGTCCCGCAACCATGCTCCCAGAAGGATGGCGACTGGCGCGACCAGCAGCGTGACCAGCATCAGGTTGCCGCTGCCTGCCATGGCGAGCACCCGGTAATAGAGCAGATAGGCGAAAGCGGTCGCGATCACCGCCATATAGCCGATGGCCAAGAGGGTGGTGGGCGTCAGCCGGGCCGAAGGCGCGCCCTCCAGCGTCCAGGCCAGCGGGATCATGATCAGGCTCGATCCCGTCAGCATCCCTGCCGCGGCAAGCTGCGGCGGCTGCCCCGCCAGCGTCTTGCGCGCCCAGACCCCGGCAGCGGCGTAAGACACCGTTCCCGCGACCACGGCAAGCTGCGCCAACGACCGCAGATCGAGGCTGCGCAAGTTGTCGAGGCCAATGGCCGTGGCGACCCCCGCGAACCCCAGCAACACGCCCACCGCCTTGCGCTGCGTCATCCGCTCATCCGCCAGCAGCAGGGCGGCCAGCATCACCCCGAAGAGCGCGGTGGAGGCATTGAGGATGGAGGTGAGGCCCGATTCGATATGCAGCTGCCCCCATGCCATCAGGGTAAAGGGGATCGCGTTGTTGAACAGGCCCATCACCAGAAAGGCCCCCCAGACCCCCGGGCGGCGGGGCAGGGGCAGCCCCATGGCCCAGACAGCGCCCCAGAGGATCAGCGCGGCCCAGAACACCCGGTGGGCCACCGTCGTCAGCGGTGCGACCTCATCCAGCGCATAGCGCACCGACAGGAAGGATGCGCCCCAGATGAGGGCCAGCAGGGCAAGCTCCGCCCATGCACGGGGCGACATGTCTTTTTGTTGTGTCATGCGCCTTGCCTAAGCCGGGGCGGGGCTTCTGGCGACCCGAATGTTGCGCTTTCGCGGGCAAAGCTGTGGTGCCGGTTCAGCAAGCGCAACGAAAAGGCCCGGCGCAAAGCACCGGGCCTTCGATTTAGCGCCAAGGGGCGGAATCAGAACTTGTAGGCGACCTTCACGCCGATCGCGACGGCCTTGTTGTCGGTGAAGTTCGCAGCCGGGGCGAAGGGGCCGAACTGCGTCTGCGCATCGCCGATATCGACGTAACGCACGCCCGTGGTGATCGTCATGGCGTCCATCGAATAGGTCGCGGCCAGACCCACGCTTGTGTTGCCGTCCGTCGGGCCGAGGTTCGCGGCGAAACCGCCCTGCGACTTTTCGTATCCCACGGTTGCGGCGATGGACCACTGGTCCGTCAGACGGCGGCCCAGACCCAGCGAATAGGTGAAGACATCGTCGTCATAGCTCAGAAGCGGTGCGCCGGTCGCGTTGGTGTAGCCTGCCGGTGCGATGGTGAAGGCCGAGTAATCGGTCCAGCGGATGCCACCGAAAAGCAGCGTGTCTTCGGCCACGCCCGTCTGGAAGGCAAGGTTGACCGACTGCGGCGTCTCCACCGATGTCGTGGTATTCACGGTGGCGAAACCGCCGGGGGTCAGAAAGGTTTCAGAGGTCGCGACGTCGTAGTCGATGGAAGAATTGTAGGTCAGCGCAACCCGCAGCGCGATTTCGGGCATCTCGTATGCCATGCCGGCCACATAGCCGACGCCGACTTCGCTATCCCCGGTGACGGTGTAGCCGTTAACGACGGGAACGGCGGCCGAAGCTTTCACGGACTGGACGCGCAGACCGCCGTGAACGCTGAAGTTCTCGTTGATGCGATAGTTCAGCAAACCGGTGACCGCATGGCTTTCGAACTCGGCCCGGGATCCGGCAGCGTAATAGCCGGTGCCCGTCGGATAGGCCACGTCCGCGCCGAAGGGCTGATCGTAGATGATGGCATAGGACAGCTGGCTGTTGATGTCGGCCTTGTAGGCCGCGCCGAACTGCAGGTAATCCTCGGCCATGTTGCCACTGTTGACGGAGCCGAGGGCCGCGACGGATGTGCCGGAGGTTTCGGGCGAAACCGAACCGAGGCTGAACTCGACATGGCGGCCCTGTTCGAAAAGGGCAGCGATGGATTGGCCGGAGCGGTCGATGCCGCCTGCCTGAACGGCGCCTGCGCAACCGAGTGCGGCGATGATCGCCGGTAGTCTTGCTGTCATGTGAACTCCTCCCCAGAAGTCAGCGCACCTGCCGCCTGCCGGAGGTGCCATGCGCGCAAGGCTAGACGTGCGCAGGCCGCACAGGTCAACAGGTGCCGCCGGGGCAACCTTGGCGTGTAGGAAGGCGGGTGTTACCGATTTGCGACAGCCGCGCGTCGCGCCTCTGTCCAGAGATTGAGGTAATTGCCGCCGAAGATGATCAGCGCGCCCACGAAGACCCAGATATCCAGCGCCTCGGCATAGAGCAGCATACCGACCACGGCGATAAAGGGCAGGCGCACGAAATCGATGGGTACGACCACCGTGGCGGGCGCGATGGCCAGCGCATGGGTCAGGCACCAATGCGCCAGCAGGCCCGCGACGCCGACCAGTGCCAGCCAGATGAAACTGGCCGCATCAGGCAGCGCGACATCGCCGTCGTATCCCGCCGCCACAAGGCCGAAGACAAGCTGCATCGTGGTGAGGTGAAACAGGATGCAGGTGATGCTCTGCGTTCTTGTGAGCCGCTTGGTCATCATTATCGTGAGTGCGAAGAAAACCGCCGCCATGGCCGCCGCCACGAGACCGGCGTTCAGCCCCGCGGGATCGGGCCGCGCCACGATCAATATGCCCGCAAAACCCAGCACGACCGCCAGCGCGCGCATCAGCGTCAGCCGCTCGCCCAGGATCAGGGGCGACAGCACGATCACCCAGATGGGAGAGGTGAATTCAAGCGCGAAGACCTGCGCCAGCGGGATCACCGTGACCGCGAAAAACCACAGGTTCTGGCCGGTGAAATGCGCAAGGTTGCGCAGAAGGTGCAGACCGTAACGATCAAAGCGCACCTCGCGCCACGCGCCGGTAGCCGCAGCGAGGATCAGCACCACGATCACCCCCACAAGGCTGCGGTACATCATGATCTCGAACGTATCGAACCGCGGCGCCAGCGCGCGCCCGGCCACGGCCATGAAGCTGAACGAGGCGATGGAGCCGGTCATCCAGAGCGCCGCGCGCAGTGTCGTGCTCACCGGGGCTTCCAAATGGATGAAAATCCTCGCCGAAGGCAGTCAGACGCTGGCACCGATCACTCCCATTCGATGGTGCCCGGCGGTTTGCTGGTGATGTCGTAGGTCACCCGGTTGATGCCCGGCACCTCGTTGATGATGCGGGTCGCGGTTTCGCCGAGGAACTCGTGGCTGAAGGGATAGTAATCCGCCGTCATGCCATCCACGCTCGTCACCGCGCGCAGGGCGCAGGCGAAATCATAGGTGCGCCCGTCACCCATCACGCCCACCGTCCGGACGGGAAGGATCGCGACGAAGGCCTGCCAGATCTCGTCATAAAGCCCGTGGCGGCGGATCTGGTCGATATAGACGGCATCGGCTTCGCGCAGGATATCCAGTTTCTCGCGCGTGATCTCGCCGGGGCAGCGGATCGCGAGGCCGGGACCGGGAAAGGGGTGGCGGCCGATGAAACTGGCGGGCAGGCCAAGCTCGCGCCCCAGCGCGCGCACCTCGTCCTTGAAAAGTTCCCGCAGCGGTTCCACCAGCTTCAGCCCCATCTTCTCCGGCAGGCCACCGACGTTGTGATGCGATTTGATGGTGACGGAGGGGCCGCCCGAAAAGCTCACGCTTTCGATCACGTCCGGGTAGAGCGTTCCCTGAGCGAGGAATGTCGCATCGCCCACTTCCTTCGCGTGTTTCTGGAACACGTCGATAAAGAGCTTTCCGATGATCTTGCGCTTGGTTTCCGGGTCGCTGACCCCGTCCAGCTCGCCCAAAAACAGATCCTGTTCGTCGGCATGGATCAGCGGCATGTTGTAGTGGTCACGGAACATGGTCACGACCTCTTCGGCCTCGCCCTTGCGCAGCAGGCCATGGTCCACGAAGACGCAGGTGAGCTGGTCGCCGATGGCTTCGTGGATCAGCACCGCCGCGACGCTCGAATCGACGCCGCCCGACAGGCCGCAAATGACCTTCTGGTCGCCGACCTGCGCGCGGATGGCCGCGATGGCTTCTTCGCGGTAGGCTTTCATGGTCCAGTCGCCCGAGAAACCGGCGAGGCGCACGAAATTTTCGAACAGGCGCGCGCCGTTCGGGGTGTGATGCACCTCCGGGTGGAACTGCACCGCGTAGAAATGCCGTTCCGGATCGCCGGAGATGGCGAAGGGCGCATTGGGCGATGTGCCATAGACCTGAAAGCCGGGCGCAAGCTTGCTGACGTGGTCGCCGTGGCTCATCCAGACCTGTTCGCGGTCGGTGCCGAACCAGCCGTGCAGCAGATCGAGTTCGGTTCCCGTGGGCGTGACATAGGCGCGGCCGAATTCAGCGGTGCCATGGCCCCGTTCCACGTGACCGCCGAGGCAGTGCATCATGACCTGCTGGCCATAGCAGATGCCCAGAATCGGCACGCCAAGCTCGAAGATCCGGGCGGGCGGCATGGGCGCGCCTTCGGCAAAGACCGACGATGGCCCCCCCGACAGGATCACCGCGCGGGGCGCGAAATTGTCAAGAAAGTCATCCGTCACGGCATTGAAGGGATGGATTTCGCAGAAGACATTCAATTCGCGCAGCCGTCTGGCGATCAGCTGGGTGACCTGGCTGCCGAAATCGACGATCAGCAGCTTGTCATGGTGGTCCTGCAGGGTGTCTTGGATAAGGTCTGTCATGGCGTCTGATTAGGCGCGCCCCCGGGCCAAGGCAACCCCGTTCACCGCCCCGAGGGGGCGGCATTCTACGCTGTGGCACTATTCCGAACGCCGGGGAAGGCGGGACATGTCGCTTTTTTCTCCGCCCCGCCGTTATCCGCGCGAAGCGCACCCCCACGATGGGCTAGGGACAGGCAACGCATTTCGACAAAAGAGGTCAGCATGACACAGACAGCCAGACGTGGACGGGGCGGCGGCGGCGCGGCCCGACGGGCGGAGCGCAGTGCGGTGTCCTTCGAGACCGCGAAGTACATCGAGCGCAACATCCCGAACTTCGAAATCCTCAATGAGGAAGCGCTGGAAATCATCGAGCACAACGCCGAAACGGTGCTTGAAGAGATCGGCGTGAATTTCCCCGACAATCCGGGCGCGCTGGAGCTGTGGCGCGAGGCCGGTGCCGACGTTCAGGGCGACCGGGTGCGCATCCCGCGTGGACTGGCGCGCAAACTGTGCGAAACGGCCCCGTCAACCTATACCCAGCACGCCCGCAACCCCGCCCGCAATGTCGAGGTGGGCGGGCGCAATCTGGTGCTCGCCCCCGTCTATGGCCCGCCCTTCGTGCGGGACGCGGCCGGCGGCCGCCGCTATGCCACGATGGCGGATTTCAACAAGTTCGTGAAACTGGCCTATATGTCCAAGTGGCTGCACCATTCGGGCGGCACGGTCTGCGAGCCGACGGATGTGCCGGTGAACAAGCGGCACCTCGACATGCTGCACGCCCATATGACGCTGTCGGACAAGCCGTTCATGGGGTCGGTCACCGAACCCAGCCGTGCGCAGGACAGCGTGGACATGTGCGGCGTGCTTTTCGGCGAGGATTTCGTTCAGCAGAACACGGTCATGACCTCGCTCATCAACATCAACTCGCCGATGACATTCGACGACGTGATGATGGGCGCGCTCGAAGTCTATGCGAAGAACAATCAGGCCTGCATCATCTCTCCGTTCATCGTGGGCGGGGCGATGGCGCCGGTTTCGGTGGCCGGGACGCTGACGCAGGTTCTGGCCGAAGTGCTGGCGGGCATCGCCTATAGCCAGCTTGTGCGCAAGGGCGCGCCGGTGATCTTCGGCGCTTTCGTGACCTCCATCGACATGAATAGCGGTGCCCCCACCTTCGGCACGCCCGAAGCCTCGCATATCACCTATGGGGCCGGTCAGCTGGCGCGGCGTCTGAACCTGCCGTTCCGCTCCGCCGGATCGTTCTGCGGCTCGAAACTGCCCGATGCGCAGGCCGCCTACGAGACGTCGAACAGCCTGAACATGGGGCTTCTGTCCGGTGTGAACTTCATGCTGCATGCCTGCGGCTGGCTCGAAGGCGGGCTGGTGTCCTCCTTCGAAAAATTCGTGATGGACGCGGACCAGTTGGGCACCTTGCATCATCTGGCGCGCGGCGTGCAGATGGATGAGGATGCGCAGGCGCTGGATGCGATCCGCGAAGTCGGTCCGGGCGGGCATTATCTGGGCTGCGCCCATACCCAGGCGAACTTCAAGTCTGCCTTCTGGAAATCCGATCTGCTCGACTATAAGCCCTTCGAGACATGGTATGACGAGGGCGCGCGGGATACTCAGACGCTGGCCGCCGCCCGGGTGGAGCGCATGCTGGCCGACTATCGCCAGCCGGAGATGGACCCCGCCAAGCGGGAGGCGCTGGATGCGTTCGTCGCACAGCGCAAGGCAGCGGAACCTGACAGCTTCATGTAAGCGCTCACCTGTCGTGAAGGGCCGGGGCGGGGCGCGCGGCTAGCGCGATCCCGCCGCGGCCTTCTCGGCCTGCGCGCGTTGCAGCACGCGCGCTTCGCCGACCATTGCGATCAGCACATCCACATGGTCCGCCACGCTGTAGCTGGCCATGCCCGCGCCGCGCTGCTCTTCGAGCGCGGCTTCTGATTCCATCAGGCGCATCAGGCTTTCGACAGGTCCGGGCAGGCGCCCGAATCCCAGCAGCCGGGCCAGATGGACCGGGCGCTTGTAGTCCTCCGCCCCGATGCGCGCGGCACGCATCAAGAGCGCGGGGCGGCGCATTTCCTTCAGCATCGTCAACACGTCCTTCATTGTGGAAATCCTTTTCTGCGGCCTTGCCCGGAAGCGGGCTTGGCACAGGTTGGCACAACTGGGGCGGGTGTTGCGGTCCTTTAAGGGGGTGCGTTCGGACCGGATGCTTTTGTTTACCAGCTGGAAACAATGCTTCTAATTCGATCACATTTTAACAAAAGAGTAACCAATACTTCCAATGGATGTGTGGGTAACTCTGTGGATAAATCCACCAGTCGATGGATGACCGCCCATGGCCACGCTTCGGAACGATCCCCCCTCCGCCCCCCGCTGGAACGGCAGGCTGCCCGCCTGGGTGCCGCATGCCGCGCAGCATTACCTAGCCCATACCGAACAGGGCCTGCCGATCCGGGCGCTTGCCCGGCAGGCGGGCTGCCATGCCTCGACCGTCCTGCGCCAGATCCGCCGGTTCGAGACGCGGCGGGACGATCCGCTGGTCGATGCGGCGTTGCAGAGCCTCGGGCGGGCGATGCTGGGCGGCGGGCGCGGCGAACGGGCCATCGGCGCAGCGAAAGAGAGTTCAAGGATGAAGAAGATCAAGGCGGCTGCTCTGCCGGATGACGAAACCCTCGGCGCCGAGGCCCGGCGGGTATTGCGCCGATTGTGCGAACGCGGGGCCGTGCTGGCCGTTGCACCAGACCTTGACCGGGCCGTGGTGGTGCGCGAAGGCGGGGCAGGGGGCGGGTTGCGCACCGCGGTGGTGGCCAAACCGGTGGCGGAGGCCATGGCCCTGAAGGACTGGATCGCGGCGAGCGGCAGCGGGCGCGTTGTCCGCTACCGGATCACGGCAGCGGGCAGGGCCGAGGTGGCGCGCGATCTGGGCGGCGCGGCCGACACCGAAGAGCCGCCCGTTCCGGCAGAGGGTTTTGCAGAGGCGCCCATGGCCTTCGATGGGCCGGCCCCCTCCCGCGAGGCTGCCGCGGAGGACGAGGAAGCGCGGCTGCGACGGATGCGGCACTGCCTGACCGAAAGCCCGCTTGCGGTACTGGCGCGCAGGCGGGACAAGTCGGGGACTCCATTCCTGCCCGAGCCGCTTGTTCATGCCGGGGAACGGCTGCGCGAGGATTTCGAACTGGCCCAGATGGGCCCGCGAATGGCGCAGTCCTGGGACAGGTTCCTTGCTCCGGCGCGCGGCGGGGACGGATCCGGCGGGACGGATACGAGCCCCGCTGAGGCCCGCGCGCGGGTGGAGGCGGCCATCGCGGAACTGGGCCCCGGCCTGTCGGACGTGGTCCTGCGCTGCTGCTGCCATCTGGAAGGGCTCGAAACGGTCGAAAAGCAGCTTGGCTGGTCCGCGCGTTCGGCCAAGATCGTGTTGCGCATCGCGCTTATCCGGCTGAAGGTCCATTACGACCAGACGATCGGCTCCGGCGGTCCGATGATCGGCTGAAGGCGCCTGGCGGGCCGGTTTCGGGGGCGCCGCCCCCGGGCCCCCGGAGTATTTCGAAAAGGGTGAAGGGGGCGCCCCCGCGCATGGCAGGCTTGCGCGCGGGGGTCTTTTGTCTGCGCCGCGATATGCTAGACAGGGGCAGTTCTGCATGGAGACCCCCGATGCGCGATCTGAAGATTCCCGAACAGCGGCATCCCGAAAAGGCACGGCGACCGGACAACCCCCAGCCGAAAAAGCCGGACTGGATCAGGGTGAAAGCGCCGGGCGGCAAGGGATATGCGGAAACCGCGCGCATCATGCGCGACAACAAGCTGGTGACCGTCTGCGAAGAGGCCGGATGTCCTAATGTGGGCGAATGCTGGAGCCAGGGCCACGCCACGATGATGATCATGGGCGAGGTCTGCACGCGGGCCTGCACCTTCTGCAACATCGCCACGGGCCGCCCGCCCGAGGCGCTTGACGTTTTCGAGCCGGGCCGGGTCGCCGATGCGGTGGCGAAGCTGGGCTTGAACCATGTGGTCATCACCTCCGTCGACCGGGACGATATCGCGGACGGCGGGGCGGATCATTTCGCCCAGACCATCCGCGCCGTGCGCCATCGCAGCCCCGGCACCACCATCGAGATTCTCACGCCGGATTTCATCCGCTGCGATCCGTCGGTGCTGGAAAAGGTGGTGGAGGCGAAGCCGGATGTTTTCAACCACAACCTCGAGACCGTGCCGGGCCTTTACCCCGAAGTGCGTCCCGGGGCGCGGTATTTCCATTCCCTGCGCCTGCTGCAGCGGGTGAAAGAGCTGGATCCGACCATGTTCACCAAGTCCGGTATCATGGTGGGATTGGGCGAGATGCGTCAGCAGGTCGTTCAGGTGATGGAGGACATGCGCGCCGCCGACATCGATTTCCTGACCATCGGGCAATACCTGCAGCCAACGCCGAAGCATCACCGGGTGGACCGCTTCGTACATCCGGACGAATTCGCCTCTTACGAAAAGACTGCCTATGGCAAAGGCTTCCTGATGGTTTCGGCGACGCCGCTAACGCGGTCGTCCTATCACGCGGGCGATGATTTCGCGCGTCTGCGCGCGGCGCGGCTGAAGCGGCTGGGCGCCTGACGGGTCATTCCGCGGGCGCTGCCTCTGCCGTGGCCTCGGGCACGGGCGGGACCACCATGAGATAGGCGGCCAGCGCCTCCCGGTCCTGCGGGGGGAGCATGGCGAGATTTTCGACGACCTCCGCCATCTGGGCGCCGGCGGTATCGTAGTCGGGCGTGAATCCGGTGGTGAAATAGCCCACGATATCGGCCTGTGACCATGTCAGTTCGGCGGGGGTGA
>NZ_LWEX01000044.1 GCF_001634885.1 Sulfitobacter sp. HI0040
GTCGCGCGTTCTTGTCCGCACCGGGCAGCGGGATCGACCGGAACAGCGCCTGCGTATAGGGGTGCTGCATCTCGTCGAAGACATCCTCGATGGAGCCGTCCTCCACCGCTTCGCCGGAATACATCACGCAGATCCGGTCGCAGGTTTCCAGCACCAGCCCGAGGTTGTGACTGATGAAAAGCATGGACGTGCCGTATTTGGTCCCCAACTCCTTCACGAGCTCCACCACAGCGGCCTCCACCGTCACGTCGAGCGCGGTCGTCGGCTCATCGAGGATCAGCAGCGAGGGCTCCGACATCAGCGCCATGGCGATCACGATGCGCTGCTGCTGCCCGCCGGAAAGCTGGTGCGGATAGGCCTTCAGGATACGCTCCGGGTCCGGCAGCTTCACGTCGGTGACGACCTGAAGCGCGCGGTCGTAGGCATCCTTTTCGGACATGCCGGCATGGATCATCGGCACTTCCATCAACTGCTTGCCGATCCGCATGGCGGGATTCAGGCTCGCCATCGGTTCCTGATAGATCATCGCGATCTCGCTGCCGCGGATGTCGCGCAATTCATCCTGCGTCATCTCGCCAAGGTCGCGGCCCTTGAACTTAATGGATCCCCCGACGATCCGGCCGTTCTTGCCCAGATCCTGCATCACGCCGAGCGCCACGGTGGATTTGCCGCAGCCCGATTCACCCACCAGCCCCAGCGCCTCGCCGGGTTGAACGCTGGCGGAAAAATCCATCACGGCGGGGATTTCCCGCAACCGGGTGAAAAAGGAGATCGACAGGTTGTCTATCTCGAGGATGGGGCCGTCGTATGCTTCCTTGACCATGTCGTTCTCCTTGTCCTTCCGAAAGACGCTTGCGCCTTCCAAATGGAAAAATATCCCGGGGGTCCGGGGGCTGGCCCCCGGGCCGTCCTCAGTCGCGTAGCGATTCCTCCCGCAGCCCGTCCGCCAGCAGGTTCAGACCCAGCACAAGGCTCAGAAGCGCCAGCGCCGGGGCTATCGCCGCATGAGGGTAGAGCGACAGCAGCCGCCGTCCCGCGTTGATGGTGCTCCCCCAGTCCGGGCTTTCGGATTCGAGCCCCAGCCCGAAGAAGCCCAGCGTGCCCAGAAGGATCGTGGTATATCCGATGCGCAGGCAGAAATCGACGATCAGCGGCCCGCGTGCATTGGGCAGGATCTCCCACAGCATGATGTACCACGGGCCCTCGCCCCTGGTCTGGGCGGCGGCCACGTAGTCGCGGGTCTTGATGTCCATGGCGAGGCCGCGCACGATCCGGAAGACGGTGGGCGAGTTCACGAAAACGACCGAGACGAAAACCACGAGGATCCCGGGGTCGATGTCGAAGAGGTCAAGGAACGGCGGGATGCCCGGGATCACATAGGTATTCGTCGCCACGATGGCCCCGTCGGTGGTGACCATCGACAGGTAGAGCCAGAGGCCCACGCCCAGCACCACCACCAGCAGCGGCGTGCGGAAAGAGGGCTGCGTGTAGTAGCGCGAATTGAGCAGGATCGCCGCGAAGATCAGCGGAAAGGAAAATAGGAACAATGCCATGTAGTTCGGAATGCCGGTCAGCACGATCTCCGGCGTGACCAGCAGGTAGAACAGCAGGATCACCGGGAAGGCGAGGATCAGGTTGGCCAGAAAGCTCAGCAGCGTGTCGAGCTTTCCGCCGTAATATCCCGCCGGCAGGCCCAGCGTGATCCCCACCATGAAGGCAAAGAGCGTGGCGAAGGGCGCGATCTTGACCACTACCCAGGACCCCTTGATGAGCCGGCTGAACACGTCCCGGGCCAGATTGTCGCCCCCCAGCAGGAACCACGGGTAGTCGCCTTCCTCGGCCCCGCGCAGGGGCGTTCCGGGAAGCTTGTTTTTCATGCCCGACACCTGGCTGAGGCTGTCGTGGGTGACCAGAAGGTCGAAGACCCCGCCGAAGACGCCGGTGAACACCCAGAACATCACGATGGCGAAGCCGATCATGCCTACGGTACTGTCAAAGAGCTTGCCATAAAGGCCCAGCCGCCGCTTGTAGGTGATCGACAGCGCGAAGGTCACGATCAGGGCGATCCAGACGGGCAGGAACTGTTGCGCCATGCCGCCGAAGATACCGGCCTCAGGCCCAAGGAATATCCCCCCCACCAGATAGACGAGGATGAGCGCCAGCGTCGCATAGAAGAGCCATGCCACCGCCGATCCGATCAGGCCTGAAAAGCCGGGGCTTGCCGTCATCGTGCCGTCGGGATTTACGCTGGCGGTTCCCCCGGTGCTTGGCAGGAGTGCGGCGAGTATCTGCAGCACGATGGCCAGCGCGAGCAGGCCCACGACGGTATAGAAGACGATGTTCAGCCCGCTCAGCGCGCCGGTCCATGTCAACGGTTCCATAAGCTCGTTCCTCTCAGGAAATGCGGATGCGCGGGTTCAGGTAGACATAGCCGATGTCGGAGATGAGCTGCGTCACCAGCACCACGATCACCGACACGACAGAGACCGCCAGCAGCAGTTCGATGTCGTTGTTGGAGGCGGCCTGCACCAGCAGCCAGCCGAAGCCCTTGTAGTTGAAAAGGGTTTCGACGATCACGACCCCGTTCAGCAGCCACGGGATCTGCAGCATGATGACGGTGAAGGGCGCGATCAGCGCGTTGCGCAGGGCGTGTTTCAACACGATGTCGCTGAACTTCACCCCCTTCAGGCGCGCGGTCCGGATATATTGCGCCGTCATCACCTCCGTCATGGAGGCGCGCGTCATCCGCGCGATATATCCCATGCCGTAGAGCGAGATGGTCAGCACCGGCAGGAAGAAGTTCCAGAAATTCGCATCCGCCATGGCGCTGGTGGCCGAACCGAGGAACAGCGTCTTGCTGTCGATCACGCCCCATTCGTTCAACAGCGGCGACAACCCGTATTTGGAAGAGGCCAGCACGGCGATGAAGATCACGCCGGAGACGTATTCCGGCGTCGCCGTCGTCGCGATCGAGAAGGTGGAGAGCGACCGATCGAGCTTGGAGCCCTCTTTCATCCCCGCGAGCACGCCTACGATGAGCGCCGATGGCACCATCAGCAGCAGCACGCCGAGCATGAGCTTGCCGGTGAGCGCAAGGCGGGTCAGCACGGTGGGGGCCACGTCCTCCTTGAAGACGGTGGAAAAGCCCCAGTCGCCCTGCAGCACGCCGCAGCGCGTCGGGCGCGCTTCTTCCGGGGTGCCCGCGGCAAAGCAGCGGCCAAAGACCTCACCGTCGTCTCGCACCGTCTCCCATCCCGGCAGCACCCCGAGCCATTGACCGAACTTGACGGGCAGGGGCTGCAGATACCCCCTGTCGGTCAGGTAGCTTGTCACGGCTTCGTCCGACATGCGGAAGTTGCCCTGGGTCTTGGCGAGCTTTTCGAGGTTCGGATAGAGGTTCGTCAGCCAGAACACGATGAACGTCAGGCATAGCGCCGTCAGCAGCATCACGCCCAGCCGGCGCAGAATGAATAATCCCATCGGGTGCCCCTGTTGCGTGGCGGGCAGGTTGATCCTGCCGGATTATCAGGTCTTTGCGACCCGTCGTTCACTTGGCCTGCCACGCGCGGGCACAGGCCCCCGGTGGCGTCGGTTTGTTGGTCTTGTCCCGGATCGGCGCCATTCGATCAAGGGTTTCCCGGTGTTTTCGCCGGGTTGTGATGTCACTTGTGGCGCCTATCAGGCATGAACGGGCGGGGTGCGTCAATGTCGCGTTCAGACCTTTGGGGCAATTTTTGCGACATCGTGTATCACTTCCCGGGTTTGCGTGGACGCCATCCAGTGGCTCCCGGGGCCGGCCAGGCGGGGCCACGCCGGAGGCGATCAGAGCGTTGCCGGGTCAATCCGGATCCAGCGGTCCGACCGGCTGCGCCCCCATGTACGTTGCCGTTTGGCATAGCGCCGGGTGGCGATCACGGCGGCGTCGCGCGCGGCCTCCAGCGTCAGCCGCCCCTCCAGATGCGCCATGAGTTCGGGCACGCCGATGGCGCGATGCGCGGGCAGGGCGGGGTCATATGACGGGCGTACCGCCTCTGCCTCTTCCAGCGCGCCTTCGGCCAACATCGCGTCAAAGCGCCGCGCGATCCGCGTGTTGAGCCAGTCTCGGTCCGCGTCCAGTACTAGCGGCAGGCAGTTTTCCAACGGCAGCAGCGGCGGGCCGGTATCGTCCTGCCAATCCGCCAAGGCGCGCCCCGTGCCCCGCTGCACCTCCCACGCCCGCTGGACCCGCGCCCGGTTGGCCAGATCGATCCGCGCGGATGTCCGCCCATCGAGATCGGACTGCAACTGGGGCAGCGTGCGCGCATCGGCTTCCTCGCGAACCTTCGGCGGGATGGGCGGGATCTCCGCCAGCCCTTCGGTGAGGGCCGCGAAGTAAAGCCCCGTGCCGCCGACCACGATGGGCCGGGACCCGCCCCTCAGCAGCGGGGCCAGATCGCGCAGCCATTCGCCGGCGGAATAGACTGTGGTCGCAGGGACATGACCGTAAAGCGCATGGGGCGCGCGGGTCTCCTCTTGCCGCGAGGGGCGCGCGGTGATCACCCGCCAGCAGTCGTAGACCTGGCTCGCGTCGGCGTTGATCACGGTGCCGCCCGCCTCTTCGGCGATGCGCAGGGCCAGCCCGGATTTGCCGGAGGCCGTAGGCCCGGCGATGAGCACCGGGCGGGCGGGATCGAGCCGCTTCAGCGTTTCTGGGTCGAAAGGCGACGACATGGCGCGAAGGCCCTCCGGTACGGATTGATCCTTTCGCGCATTTGCGACATTTTGCGCCGAAATACAAATCAGGTGCCGCGCCGCACCCCCCTGAAAGGTTTCCCCATGCCACAAGATGCCCCCCAGACGACCTTCAAACGGGTGATGCTGAAGATCTCGGGGGAGGCGTTGATGGGCGATCAGGGCTACGGGCTCCATCCGCCGACCGTGGAACGCATCGCCCGCGAAGTGCAGAGCGTGCATGAGATGGGCGTGGAAATCTGCATGGTCATCGGCGGCGGCAACATCTTTCGCGGGCTTCAGGGCTCCGCGCAGGGTATGGAACGGACCACCGCCGATTACATGGGCATGCTCGCCACGGTGATGAACGCGCTGGCGATGCAATCCGCTTTGGAAAGCCTCAAGATCCACACGCGCGTCATCAGCGCGATCACGATGAACGAAGTGGCGGAGCCCTATATCCGCCGCCGCGCCGTACGCCATCTGGAAAAGAAGCGGGTCTGCATCTTTGCCGCCGGCACGGGCAACCCCTATTTCACCACCGATACCGCCGCCACGCTGCGCGCGAACGAAATGTCCTGCGAGGCGATTTTCAAGGGCACCAAGGTCGACGGCGTCTATGACAAGGATCCGGCCAAGCACGACGACGCCAAGCGCTACGACACGGTCAGCTACGACGACGTCCTGCAAAAGCGCCTGGGTGTCATGGATGCCTCTGCCATCGCGCTGGCGCGCGACAACAACCTGCCGATCATCGTCTTTTCGCTGGATGAGCCCGGCGGGTTCAAGGGGATCCTTGCGGGCGAGGGGACCTATACCCGCGTTCAGGGCTGACCCCGCGGCAGGCGCCCGGCCCACCGGCAAACATGCTGGTAATCACACCGGCGCATGATCTATACAAACCGGCAGGCGGCCCCGGGCCGGAACGAGCGACGAGTGAGAACGGAAAACCATGTCAGACGATTTTATGCTGGATACAGACGACATCGAACGCCGGATGGAGGGCGCGATTGCGGCACTGCGGACGGAATTCGCTTCGCTGCGCACGGGCCGCGCCTCTGCCTCGATGCTGGAACCCGTCATGGTGGAAGCCTATGGCCAGAAGACACCGATCAACCAGGTCGGCACGGTCAACGTGCCGGAGCCGCGGATGGTCACCATCAACGTCTGGGACAAGGGCCTGGTCGGCAAGGTGGAAAAGGCTATCCGTGAAAGCGGTCTGGGCATCAATCCGCAGCTCAACGGCACGATCATCATGTTGCCGATCCCCGAGCTGAACGAAGAACGCCGCGCCCAGCTTTCGAAGGTGGCGGGCCAATATGCCGAACATGCCCGCGTTTCGATCCGCAACATTCGCCGGGACGGGATGGACAAGATCAAGAAGGCCAAGGCCGACGGGATGAGCGAAGACGACCAGAAGATCTGGGAAGGCGAGATGCAGGAAATCACCAACCGCTTCATCAAGGCGGTGGATGACCAGCTCGAAACCAAACAGGCGGAGATCATGCAGGTCTGACGCCTTTCCCGAAGAAGGCGGAAAGACCCGAAAAACAGCACAACTCACTGACGGGGCCGCGTCAGCCAACTCGCCGGAGACCCATCAATGTCCACCGCCGCCGACACTACGATCGAACGTGTTCCGGGGGGGCCGCGTCATGTCGCGATCATCATGGACGGCAATGGCCGCTGGGCGACCCAGCGCGGCCGTCCGCGCCTATTCGGCCATCATGCGGGTGCCAAGCGCGTCCGCGAGATCGTCGAGGCCTGCCCGGATATCGGTGTCGAATTCCTGACGATTTTTGCCTTCTCGACCGAGAACTGGAAACGCACACAGGTAGAAGTCGCCGGGTTGATGAGCCTCTTTCGCCGCTACATCGCCAAGGAGACCCGCGCGCTCAGCGAATTCGGGGCGCGGGTGCGATTCATCGGCGACCGGGTGCAGCTCGATGCAAAGCTCATCCGGCTGATGAACGAACTCGAAGAGGCCACCGCCGGAAACAGCCGCGTCAACCTGACCATCGCGCTGAACTACGGCGGTCGGGATGAGGTGGCCCGAGCGACCAAGCGGCTCGCGCAGGACGTGGCCGAAGGCCGGCTCGACCCCTCCGCCGTGGATGAGGAGACCCTGCCGCGCTATCTCGACACGCGAGTGCTGCCCGATCCCGATCTGGTGATCCGCACCAGCGGAGAGGCGCGCATCTCCAACTTTCTGCTCTGGCAGTCGGCCTATGCGGAGTACGAATTCATCGATACGCTCTGGCCCGACTTCACGAAGGAGGAGTTTCACCTGCTCTGCCGTGACTACGGCCAGCGCGACCGCCGCTTCGGCGGGGTCAAGCGATAGGGGAACGATTGATGGCGGCAAAGACGGAACGGTGGGCGGATCTGGCCACGCGCATGGGGTCGGGGGCCGCGATGGTCGTGGCGGGACTCTTGGGCATCTGGTTCGGCGGACTTGTCTTTCACCTGCTGGTGGCGCTGATCTGCGGGCTGATGGTCTGGGAACTGGTCGGCATGCTGCGCCCCGGCGAACGGGGTGC
>NZ_LWEX01000045.1 GCF_001634885.1 Sulfitobacter sp. HI0040
TCACTATTACCCCTATTGGCGTGATGCACCCGAAGACCTCGGCCCCGAGGTGCGCAAGGCGATCGAAGAGGGCAACAAGGTACTGGCCCGCGATTATCAATCCGCCAAGGACCTGCCAAAAGTTCTGACCGCCGCGCTCGAAGAGCTGCTGACCCGCTGCGACGTGATCCTCTGCCCCTCCGCGACCGGGCCGGCCCCCAAGGGGCTCGACACGACGGGGGATCCGATCTTCAATGGGCTATGGACGTTCTGCGGCAACCCCTGCATCAGCCTGCCGCTTTTGACATCTCGCGAAGGGCTGCCCATCGGCGTCCAACTGGTCGGTGAACATGGCAACGACGGCCGTCTGCTGCGCAGCGCACAGTGGCTGTTCAACTGGGCCGATCAGGCATCGTAATGAGGAATAGGATATGAACCGCATACTCGCACTGATTGCCTTTATCGCGATCACGATTTTCCTGCTGATCCTCGCGGTCGAGGTGCCCAGCATCGATCTGGTCATCGTCATCGCCATCACGCTAGGCTTCGTGGCCTTCGATTTCTTTACCTCCAGCGGCAAGCGAAAATAGCCCATGGGAAAGCCAGTCATCTGGATAACCCGGACCCTTTCGGACGCGACGCTCGATCGGGCCCGGCGGGATTACGAGGTGATCTGGGATGCCGCCGACAGACCCGGCAGCGCCGAGGACATCATCGCCATGAGCGCGAAGGTCGATGGCATGATCCCGTGCCATTCTGAGCATTTCTCTGCCGAGGTTGCCGCGCAACTGGACCCGCGGCTCAGGATCATCGCCAATCATTCCGTGGGGGTCGATCACTGCGACCTGCCCGCCCTCAGGGACAAGGGCATCACCGTCACCAACACGCCGGGCGTTTTATCCGATGCGACCGCCGAACTGGCCATGATGCTGATGCTGGGTGCCGCCCGCCACGCCATCGCGGGGGACCGGATGGTGCGCAGCGGCGACTGGCAGTCGTGGTCGCCCGCGCTTCTGGTCGGCAAACAGGTGTCCGGCGCGCGACTGGGTATCGTCGGGATGGGCGGTGTCGGTCAGGCCTTCGCGCGGAAGGCGCGGGGCTTCGACATGGATATCCACTATCACAACCGGCGGCAGCTCCCCGCGGAGGAGGAATGCGGCGCCACCTTCCACGCCGATCTGGACAGCCTGCTCGAAGTTTCGGATTTCCTGTCGCTCCACTGTCCGGCCACCCCGGAAACCACCGGCCTGATGAACGAGTCGCGGCTGGCCAAATTGCCCAAGGGCTGCGTGATCGTGAATACCGCGCGGGGGTCCCTGGTGGACGAGGACGCATTGCTCGCCGCCGTCAAATCCGGCCATGTCGCGGGCGCGGGGCTCGACTGTTTTCAGACAGAACCCGGCGGCAACCCGCGTTTCGCGGAGCATGACAACATCATGATGATGCCGCATGTGGGCAGCGCGACCGTCCGCACACGCGACGCGATGGGCTTCAAAGCGCTCGATAACCTCGATTGCTTTTTCAGCGGCAAAGAACCACCGAACCCGGTCTAGGAAGTAGCGGGGCGAAGGTGCCCATTGCCCCGCCCACCGGTAGGTCATTCGGACGAGTGAGCGTTCGAACCCTTTTCATGATGGCCGTCGCTGCCCTCGTCGGCTTGGCTTTGCTCTTTATCCGACCCGCCGGACGAACCGTGGTGTCCGCCGCCCTCCTTGGCCTTTTCTTCCCGCAGTTCTGCGTAACGTTCCGGCTTCATATCGGGCAACCGCTCGACGAAGGAGACGATTTTCCAGATATCTTTGTCCGCATGGGTATCGCCAATCGCGGGCATGCCGGTCAATTTGATCCCGTTGCGGACAATCCAGAAGATTTCGGCAGAATTCCATTTGCCCGCAGCCTCGGAAAGAGAGGGCGGCTTTGGCAAAAGACCCTTGGCCCATTCGGCGCGCTCAATTCCCGGCCCGCCGTGGCAATGCACGCACATCGCGTCAAAGCTTGAGAACCCGGTTTCGGGATCGCCATTCGAAAAGCCCGCGGGCACCACGACCGATTGGGCGTTCCCCTTTACCGAGTTTTCCATATTGGTCTTGAGCGCCCACCTCATCACATCCGCATGAGGATCCGTGGCCGCTACATTATATCCGCCAGTCCGGATCGTCCCCCATGCGACAATAGCCAAAAGGGCGATGGCAGTGATCATTCCAAACAGAAATTTCATCATTAACCTAAACTCCTCCCACCTATGGGTGAACGTCGCGAACATGCATTCGTTCCTCCAAGGAGCCGTCGTGCAAAGGGTTCACGCAGCCTAGCAGGCGGGGCACGAGCGGCGATCACGGCGGAATAACGCAGGGCGATCCTTCCGGATTCATTTGTAAATGAAGCAAAAATCTCCAATGCTACATATGAGGGAATGTCATCTCCGGTCACAACGAAGGGAATGTGGCGGGGATCTTACCGGAACCGCGCCTTTCACCGCTCCGGTTGCGCGCATGACCGTCGCGCCCCAAAACCGACAGTTTTCAAGAAACTGAGTTGGCGCCGCATTGGCCCGCCAACGAGTCTCGAACCCGTGTAAACATTAAAGGAGACGCGTAATGACACATTCCGATCATCACCCCACGATCAGCTGGAAAGCGGCTATCTACGCCGGCCTGATCGCCGGGCTGGTATTCATCGTCATGGAGATGGTTCTGGTCGCTCTCGTCGGCGGGGGCAGCCCGCTCGGACCACCAGCGATGATCAGCGCCATCGTTCTGGGCCCCGAAGTCTTGCCCGAACAGGGCACGCCGCCGGAATTCAACATGAGTGTCTTCCTGACAGGTCAGATCGTTCACTTCGTCCTGTCGGTCATCCTCGCCGTGATCTTCGTCCTGATCGTGAGCCGAATGGCACTTGGAACCGGGGCGCTTATCGGCATCGGCGTGGTTTACGGGATCGTTGTTTACCTAGTCAACTTTTACGGAATGACAGCGATATACCCATGGTTCGCCATGGCCCGTAACGCCATCACCTTCTCCAGCCATATCGTCTTCGGCGCGGTGCTGGGGTGGTCCTACGGTGCGTTGCGCGTCGGCAGGGCCTGACCCAAAGCGAAAACTGACGGACCAGCAAAAACTCTGGTCCGTCTATCTGCCCTGCCCTGCAGACCGCAGTGGCCCTTGACTTCAGCCCCCTACCCGGCCGCGTTCGAGCGGACGGCAGCCATGAGGTCATGGAAACGGTCGCCTTGGATCAGCACATGGTCCCGCATGGCACGTTCCGCCAGTACGTCATCCCCCGAACGAATGGCATCGACGATGGCCTGATGCTCATTAAACGAGCGTTTGATGCGGTTCCTCACCTGTAACTGGATCCGCCGGTAGGGCTGCAGCATCGCGTGCAGCCTCGTTGCCTCCTGCGTCAGGAAGGCATTGTGGGTGGCGCGATAGATACAGGCGTGAAAAGCCGTATTTTCCGCGTAATAGGCATCGAACATTTCCCGCTCAGCAAGGGTGCGGCAGGCATCGTGACGGCTTTGCAGTTCCGAAAGCTCGGCTTCCGTGATGCGTCGCGCGGCCAGTCGCGCGCAGACCGCTTCCATCTCCGCCATGGCCTCAAACCGCTCGGTCAGTTCTTCGGCGTTCCATTCCGAGACGAAAGTGCCCTGCTTTGAATGGATGCGCACCAGCCCGGAGGCTTCAAGTTGCTGCAGCGCATCCCGGATCGGAGTGCGCGAGCAGTCGAACTCCTGCGCCAGCGCGACAGGATCGAGCCGCGTACCGGGGGAGAACCGCCCATCCACGATGGCATTTTCCAACGCCTCACGGATACGCGCGGTATTCGAAGCACCTGTCATCGGGTCTCACTCCCTTCAGAACCGTGTCCATACATATATTACCTTATCAAATATACCATCGCCGTTTCTGTTGTATACAACAGAATATATCATGTGTATAACTACGGGGAATCGATCCCGGGGGGGTTCTCATGGCGCAGTCGAACATCGCATTTCTGAACGAACTCCTGCACAGCGTCGGGTCGCGGATGCGCCAGAACAGGTTCGCCAAACCCAGCCGGGAAAAGGCGGCCGTCCAGATCGGCAAAAGCTGCGCGGACCTGTTGCGCCGTACGGGCGAAGCGTCACAGATCGCCGTGGCCGAACAGGCCCTTGCCGCCTATACCCAACTGACCGAAGACGAAAAGCTACAGTTCTTCCAGTCGCTTCTTCACGATTACGGCGCAGAACCGGCAGAGGTGCGCCGCGCCTTCGCAACGTGGGACGCAGACCCTACACAAAGCGCGCTGGCCGCCCTGTTCAACGCGGTGGAGCCAAAGCGCCAGTCTCTGCTACGCGCTCTCAACCAGGCGCCCGGCGCGACCCTGCAACTGGTGCGGATGCGTCAGGATCTCTTGCGGCTGATCCGCAAAACACCCGACCTCGCACCGCTGGATGCCGATTTCAGCCATCTCTTTGCCTCCTGGTTCAATCGCGGATTCCTCGTGATGCGAAAGATCGACTGGCATTCACCTGCCGCTATTCTCGAAAAACTCGTGAGCTACGAAGCCGTTCACGAGATCCGGGATTGGGACGATCTGCGCCGCAGGCTCGATCCGCCGGACCGCAGGTGCTACGGGTTCTTCCACCCCGCCACCGGGGACGAGCCGCTGATTTTCGTCGAGGTCGCGCTTTGCCACGGTATCCCCGATGCGATCGGGCCGCTGCTGTCCGAACGCCAACAAAGTGCCGAGCACCCGGATACCGCGGTGTTCTATTCGATCAGCAATTGCCAGCCGGGGCTCAAAGGCGTGTCCTTCGGCAACTTCCTGATCAAACAGGTGGTCAGCGATCTTTCAGGCGAATTGCCCCATATCCGCAATTTCGCCACGCTGTCGCCGGTGCCGGGTTTCGCCGCATGGCTGGTCGCCCAATCGGACCCGGAGGCGGAGCGCCTGACAGCCGAACTGCAAGAGGCGGATTGGCAAAGCGACCCTGAACTGCGCGACAGGCTCGAACCCGCGGTCAAAGGATGGGCCGCGCAATATATAACGCAAGCCAAGAATGAGACGGGTGCGCCCGCCGATCCGGTGGCGCGGTTCCACCTTGGCAACGGCGCCTCTGCCCACAGGCTCAACTGGCCCGGCGATCTTGCCGAAAGCGCGCTGGCCCGCGCCCACGGCGTGATGATCAACTACCTCTACGAACACGACCGGATCGAAGCGCGGCACGAAGCATTCGCCAACGATGGAACCGTGGCCTGCGGCCCGGACCTGCGCCGCACCCTGAAACAGCATAGAACCACACCGGCCTAGAACGGTGCCGGTCGAAAAAGCGAGATTGAAAATGTTTTCAACCATTCACGACCAGTTCGAAGCGCGCTGCGAAGAGCACGGCGAAAAACTGTTGTTCGAGCGGCGCGATCAGCCGGACATCACATTTGCCGAAGCCCGCGACAATGTGCACCGTTACGTCTCTGTCCTTAGCGAATTGGGCGTGCGGCCCGGGGATCGTGTCGCAGTTCAGGTCGAAAAGAGCGCCGAAGCGGTGCTTTTGTATCTGGCCTGCCTTCGGGCGGGTGCTGTCTTTCTGCCGCTGAACACCGCATATACCGCGCCGGAAGTCGATTATTTCCTCAACGATGCCGAACCGCGGCTCTTTGTCTGCGACCCGGGGCAAACAGCCCATCTGCAACGCGCCTCCGCCAGCCTGTCGGTGGAAACACTGGGGCCGAAGGGCGAAGGCACCCTGCCCGACCGCGCCGCGAAAGCCACGCCATCCGCCGAAGCCGCAGGGCGAACGGCGGAGGATCCGGCGGCCATTCTCTATACATCCGGCACCACGGGCCGGTCGAAGGGCGCCGTTCTCACCCATGGCAACCTTGCCTCCAACGCCGAGGCGCTGAACGACATCTGGCGCTTCACCGGCGAGGACCGGCTGATCCACGCGCTACCGATCTTTCACGCGCACGGGCTGTTCGTGGCCTGCAACATGGCGCTGACATCGGGTGCCACGATGATCTTCCTGCCGCGTTTCGACGCGGACCGGGTGATCGACGAAATGGCCAATGCAACGGTCCTCATGGGGGTGCCGACCTTCTACACCAGATTGTTGGCCTCCCCCCGGCTCGACAGATCGATAGCGGCCGGGATGCGCCTCTTCGTTTCCGGCTCGGCTCCGCTGCTGAAGGACACGCACACACAGTTCGCGGAACGCACCGGCCATACCATCCTAGAACGTTATGGTATGACCGAAACCTGTATGATCGCCTCCAACCCATATGAGGCGGATCGCCGGGTCGGCGCGGTCGGGTTTCCCCTGCCGAACGTCGAAATCCGCATCACCTCCCGGGAAACCGGCGATGCCCTCCCGCAGGGAGAGACGGGCGCCATCGAAGTCCGGGGGCCCAACGTCTTTGACCGCTACTGGCGCATGCCGGAAAAGACAGCCGCAGAATTCCGCGAAGACGGCTTTTTCATTACCGGCGATCTGGGCCGGATCGACGCCGACGGCTACCTGCACATCATCGGCCGGGACAAGGACCTCGTGATTACCGGGGGATACAACGTCTACCCGAAAGAAATCGAAGCACTGATCGACACGCTGCCCGGCGTGGCAGAATCCGCCGTCATCGGCCTGCCCCACCCGGAATTCGGCGAAGGCGTCACCGCCGTCGTCGTACCGCACCCCGACAAGGACGTGGACGAGCAAGACGTGCTCGCCGCCCTCTCGGGTCAACTGGCGCGCTTCAAGCAACCCAAGGCGGTCCTGTTCGTCGAGGAACTGCCCCGCAACGTGATGGGCAAAGTGCAGAAGAACGAACTGCGGGACCGCTACGCGACCCTCTACACGCCCGCGACAGCAAATCAAGCAGGAAGCCAGCACTGCAATGGATAACGTGATAGAGACAGAGACAGGGGGAAAGCCGGTGGCCGGGACGACAGACAGAACAGACGAATTCATCGCCATGACAGCGACAGAGGCGGTGGGTTTGCTGCGCACCGGCGAAGCCTCGCCACTCGATTTTCTGGATGCCGCGATTGCCCGGATCGAAGAGGTCGAACCCGACATCAACGCCCTGCCGATCCAGTTTTTCGAAGAGGCCCGCAGCGCGGCCAGGTCCTTCACGCAGCGCGACGCCCCCGATCACCGGCCCGGCTGGCTCGCCGGTCTGCCGGTCGTGGTGAAGGATTACAACGATGTCGGCGGCCAGATCACGACATATGGCTCCCCCATCTTTGCGGATAACCGGGTAGAGAAGTCTGACTACACCGTGCAGGTCCTCGAAGAGAGCGGCGGCATCCCCATGGCCAAATCGAACGTGCCGGAAATCGCGGGGGCCAATACCTTCAACCCGGTGTTCGGCGCCACCCGCAACCCGTGGAACCAGAAGATGACGGTCGGCGGATCCTCGGGCGGGTCGGGTGCTGCGCTGGCCTGCGGTGAGGCATGGCTGGCCACCGGCAACGATCTGGGCGGCAGCCTTCGTATCCCGGCAAGCTATTGCGGCATCGTCGGGTTGCGCCCCAGCGTCGGCCGGGTGCCGCGCGGGGCCGGGCTTCCGGCCTTCGATCCGCTCTGGGTCGAGGGGCCGATGGCCCGTAACGTGTCCGACGTGGCGCTCATGCTGGATTCGCTGGCGCATGGTCACCCCCACGATCCGCTTTCGATGCCGCCCCCGCGGGTGCCATTCGTGCGCGCGGTGGAGGAGCCGAAAGCGCCAAAAAGGGTAGCCTTCACCCCGGACCTCAACCTTTCCATGGTCGATCCCGAAGTCGCCGCGATCTGCCGGAAGGGCGCAAATTCCTTCACCAATGTCGGTGCCCTGGTCGAAGAAACCTGCCCGGATTTTTCAGGCGGGCTCGAAGCCTTCCAGACCCTGCGCGCCATCCTCGTGGCCGCCGTCCGGGGTGACCTGCTGGAAACCGATCGCGACCGCGTCGCGCCGGAGATCATCTGGAACATCGAAAAGGGCCAGAACATCACCGCCGATGAAATCCTGCAGGCCGAACGCGCCCGCGCGGCGATCTTCCACAACCTCGCGACCTTCTTCGAAACCTACGACGTGCTGGCCTGCCCCACCGTCGCCGTGCCCCCCTATCCGGTGGATCAACGCTTCCCCACCCACATCGGGGATACCGAGTTGACGACCTACATCGACTGGATGTTCCTCACCTTTGTTCTTTCGCTCACCGGCTGCCCGGCGATTTCCATCCCCTGCGGGCTGACGCAAAACGGCCTGCCCGTTGGTCTGCAACTGCTCGGAAAACCCAAGGGCGATTACGACCTGCTGGCGGCGGCGAAACTGCTGGAAACGGAACTGGGCTTCGCCAGCCAGATGCCGATCAGACCGAAGTCATAGGCTTCGCACTCCGGGCCGCCGACAGCAGATCGGCGGCCTGTCGCCCCTGCCCCCCGCGCAACCATATCCACGACGCGCCCCCCTACCTTGATCTCGTTGACCGCCGGTCCGGTCGATCTAGCTGCCTCATCATGCTGACAGTTTATTGATGAGGAACATGATTATGACTGATGAGATCAAGCTCGGCAAAGGGGGCGAACCGCGCCAGCAGACGACAGACCCAGACAAAACGATGACTTCCGCGCAGGGCACGCCGATGGCGGATGACCAGAATTCCCTGACGGCCGGTCCGCGGGGTCCCGGCCTTCTCGAAGATCATCTGATGCGAGAGAAGATCTTTCATTTCGACCATGAGCGTATCCCCGAACGGGTGGTCCATGCCCGGGGCTACGGCGTGCATGGTCACTTCGAATTGAAGGAAGCCATTCCCGAACTCTCCTGCGCCGATATTTTCCAGCGCGCCGGCGAAAAGACACCCACGTTCACCCGGTTCTCTACCGTAGCGGGCAGCAAGGGGTCACCCGACGTGGCCCGCGACGTACGCGGCTTTGCCACCAAGTTCTACACCAACGAAGGCAACTGGGACCTCGTGGGCAACAACATCCCCGTGTTCTTCATCCAGGACGCCATCAAGTTTCCCGACCTCATCCATTCCGTCAAACCCGCACCCGACCGTGGCTTCCCGCAGGCGCAATCGGCACATGACAACTTCTGGGATTTCATCTCGCTCTCGCCCGAAGCGATCCACATGGCCATGTGGACGATGTCCGACCGTGCGATCCCGCGGTCCCTGCGCTTCATGGAAGGATTCGGCGTTCACACCTTCCGGCTGGTCAACGCCGAGGGCAAATCGCACTACGTGAAGTTCCACTGGAAGCCGAAGCAGGGCATGCAGTCCGTCGTCTGGAACGAGGCGCTGAAGATCAACGGCGCCGACCCGGATTTCCACCGCCGCGACATGTGGGATGCCATCGACATGGGGGACTATCCGCAATGGGATCTCGGCATTCAGGTGTTCGACGACGATTTCGCCGACAGCTTCGAATTCGACATCCTCGACGCGACGAAGCTCATCCCGGAAGAACAGGTGCCCGTGCGCATCATCGGCACGCTGACGCTGGACAACAACGTCGACAACTTCTTTGCCGAGACCGAACAGGTGGCCTTCTGCACCCAGAACATCGTGCGCGGCATCGACTTCACCAACGACCCGCTGCTTCAGGGGCGCAACTTCTCCTACCTCGATACGCAGATCAAACGCCTCGGCGGGCCGAACTTCACGCATATCCCGATCAACGCGCCGAAATGCCCCGTCCGGCATTTCCAGCAAGACGGTCACATGGCGATGCACAACCCCAAGGGCCGCGCCAACTACGAACCCAACAGCTGGGGCGACGACGGCGGCCCGCGCGAGAACCCGGAAATCGGTTTCAAGAGCTATCCCGAACAGGCGGAGGGCCAGAAACTGCGGACACGCTCCGAAACCTTCGCGGATCACTACAGCCAGGCGCGGCAGTTCTACATCAGCCAGACGGAAGTGGAACAAAAGCACATGGCCGATGCGCTCACGTTTGAGCTGTCCAAATGCGAGCACGAAAAGATCCGCCTGCGCATGTTGAGCCACCTGATGAACGTGCATGACAAGCTGGCCTCGGACGTGGCCGAAGGGCTCGGCGTGACCGACATGCCCGAAGCCGCGACCCCTGCCCGCAAGCCGATCACGGACCTGCCCGCCTCCGATGCGCTCAGCATTCTCAAGAACGGTCCCGACAGCTTCAAGGGGCGCAAACTGGGCCTCTATCTCAGCGACGGCGCCGATGCGGATACCGTCGAAGCGATCGAAAAGGCGTTCAAGGACGAGGGCGCCGTGGTCGCTATCGTGGCACCGAAGATCCAGGGTGTGACCCTTTCCAATGGCAAAACCCGCGCCTCGGACGAAAAGATAAACGGGGGACCCTCGGTTCTCTTCGACGCGGTGGCGCTGGTCTTTGCCAAAGACCAAGTGAACACATTGGCCAAGGACAAGCCGTCGAAGGATTTCGTCAGCGACGCTTTCGCCCATGCGAAGTTCATCGCCTATAACAGCCCGGCCATGGCGCTGCTCAAGGCTGCCGGCATCGGCGAAGACCTTGACGACGGTTGCCTTGAACTCGGCGGTTCGGACAGCGCCGAAGCATTCGTGAAAAAATGCCGAAAGCTGCGTTTCTGGGATCGTGAGGCCGTCCTTCAGGCCTGAAGACCCTCGGCCGGGGCGCGCCTGCCCCGGCCTCCTTCACCCTTTTACAAATACTCAAACAGCGACACATCGCGGCCCGGCACCCCCGCCGGTCGGGGCTGATCCGTCAGCCCCTGTCGCTCACCCGTTCCATCGCCCGCCCCACGCTGAAACCATGCAGGATCGTGGAAAGCAGGATCACCAGCGCCACCAGTGACCAAAGTTGGGTTTCGTTCACGAATTCCATGTGCCGCCCCGCGTAGCACAGGTAATAGATCGACCCGATGCCCCGCACGCCATAGATGGACACCACCCCCCG